>NZ_VMLA01000139.1:0-8470 GCF_013276425.1 Streptococcus sp. 3874
CGTCAGCGTCGCCTTACCGTACTCAAGTACAGCTTGCGGCTAGCTTCCTAGTTTGCTCTTTGATTTTCATTGAGTATTAGAAAACAATTATTTTGATAGAGCTTGAGATGGAAATCTCAGGCTCTTTTTTAAAAATATGCATAGAAAAACCGCATAATCCTTAAAACAAGCTGAAATGTAGTGAAAATGTACGGTAAACAATTGAAAAACCACCCTATAAAGTGGTACAATGGTAGAAAAATAAGCTAGTAAGAATCACTCTTATTTTAGCGAAAAATTACAGAAATGAATGGTTTTTCTTGATGAAACAGAGAAAAGAATTGTACCTCTTTCTTGGTCGGACAGCCTTGTATTTTCTTATCTTTCTGGGGCTGCTTTACTTCTTTAGCTATCTTGGTCAGGGTCAAGGAAGCTTTATCTATAATGAATTTTAACTTGAAGGAGAATTCCTATTGTGTCACATAAACCAATAGTAGATATGATTGAAACCATTGAGCATTTTGCTCAGACACAGCCTAGCTATCCTGTTTACAATGTTTTGGGGCAGGAACATACTTATGGAGATTTAAAGGCTAATTCGGATAGTTTAGCTGCAGCCATTGACCAGCTGAATTTACCAGATAAGTCTCCTGTAGTCGTTTTTGGTGGCCAAGAATATGAAATGTTGGCAACTTTTGTAGCCTTGACTAAGTCAGGACATGCCTACATTCCAATTGATAGTCATTCGGCCTTGGAGCGAGTTTCGGCTATTTTAGAAGTAGCGGAGCCAAGTTTGATTATTGCCATTTCAGAATTTCCATTGGAGCAGGTTTCTACACCGATGATGACTCTAGCTCAGGTTCAAGAAGCCTTTGCCCAAGGGACTAGCTATGAGATCACGCATCCAGTCAAGGGCGATGATAACTACTACATCATCTTTACTTCTGGTACGACTGGTAAGCCTAAGGGAGTGCAGATTTCCCATGATAACCTCCTCAGCTTTACCAACTGGATGATTACGGATAAGGAATTTGCGACGCCAAGTCGTCCGCAAATGCTGGCTCAGCCACCTTATTCTTTTGACCTGTCTGTCATGTACTGGGCGCCGACCTTGGCACTGGGTGGTACACTTTTTGCCCTCCCTTCAGCCATTACTCAGGACTTTAAGCAACTTTTTGCGGCTATCTTTTCATTGCCAATCGCTATCTGGACTTCAACACCATCCTTTGCGGATATGGCCATGTTATCAGAAGACTTTAATAGTGAGAAAATGCCTGGCATCACGCATTTCTACTTTGATGGTGAAGAATTGACGGTCAAAACAGCGCAAAAACTGCGTGAGCGATTCCCAAATGCCCGTATTATCAATGCCTACGGCCCAACAGAAGCGACAGTAGCCTTGTCAGCTGTTGCTGTGACAGACGAGATGTTGGCGACTCTCAAACGCCTACCAATCGGCTATACCAAGGCTGATTCTCCAACCTTTATCATTGACGAGGACGGCAATAAATTGCCAAATGGTCAACAGGGAGAAATCATTGTTTCTGGACCAGCTGTTTCAAAAGGTTATATGAACAATCCTGAAAAAACAGGGGAAGCCTTCTTTGAATTTGAAGGACTGCCAGCCTATCACACAGGTGATGTGGGAACCATGACAGATGAAGGCTTGCTTCTCTACGGCGGACGAATGGACTTCCAGATTAAGTTCAACGGTTACCGCATTGAGTTAGAAGATGTCTCTCAAAACCTCAACAAGTCTCGCTTTATCGATTCTGCTGTCGCTGTCCCACGTTATAATAAAGACCACAAGGTGCAAAATCTATTGGCCTATGTCATTTTAAAAGATGGTGTGCGTGAGCAGTTTGAGCGTGATATCGATATTACCAAGGCCATTAAGGAAGATTTGACAGACATCATGATGTCCTACATGATGCCGTCTAAATTCCTTTATCAAGACAGTTTGCCACTGACTCCAAATGGAAAGATTGACATTAAAGGATTGATTAACGAGGTGAATAAGAGATGATGGAGTTCTTTCAACAGCTTCCTCATTTAGAGCCATACGGCAATCCTCAGTATTTTGTCTATGTGATTGCTGCAACCTTGCCCATCTTTATCGGTCTCTTTTTCAAGAAACGCTTTGCCTGGTACGAAGTGCTGGTAAGTCTCTTCTTTATTGTCACCATGTTGGTAGGTGGGAAGACCAATCAGTTGGCTGCCTTGGGTATTTACCTTTGCTGGGAAATATTGCTCCTGCTTTTCTACAAGCATTATCGAAAAAGCAAGGATGGCAAGTGGGTCTTCTACTTAGTTAGTTTTCTGTCCCTCCTTCCGATTATCTTTGTCAAGGTGCAGCCAGCTATCAATGGAACGCAGTCTTTGCTTGGATTTTTGGGAATTTCTTACCTGACATTTCGTTCGGTTGGGATTATCATCGAGCTGAGAGATGGAGTGATTAAGGATTTTACCCTCTGGGAATTCCTTCGTTTCCTTCTCTTCATGCCGACTTTTTCAAGTGGTCCAATCGATCGCTTTAAGCGTTTTAATGAAAATTATCAGACCATTCCTGAGCGAGATGAGTTGATGGATATGCTGGATGAATCTGTTCGCTATATCATGTGGGGATTTTTGTATAAGTTTATCCTAGCTCATGTTTTAGGAGAGACCTTACTCCCTCCTCTGAAGAATCTAGCCCTGCAGTCAGGTGGCTTCTTTAACCTCTATGCCTTGGCAGTTATGTATACATTTGGTCTGGAACTTTTCTTTGACTTTGCAGGTTATTCTATGTTTGCCTTAGCCATTTCAAATTTGATGGGAATTCGTAGCCCCATCAACTTTAACAAGCCCTTTTTATCAAGGGATTTAAAGGAATTTTGGAATCGCTGGCATATGAGTCTCTCTTTCTGGTTCCGTGACTTTGTCTTTATGCGGATGGTGATGGTATTGACCAGAAAGAAGGTCTTTAAGAATCGCAATGTAACCTCAAGTGTGGCCTACATAGTAAATATGCTGATTATGGGATTTTGGCATGGAGTGACTTGGTACTATATCGCCTATGGCCTCTTTCATGGACTGGGCTTGGTCATCAATGACGCTTGGATTCGCAAGAAAAAAACGCTTAATAAGGAACGGAAAAAAGCAGGGAAAGCTGCTCTACCTGAGAATCGCTGGATTCAGTTGCTTGGCATGGTTGTCACCTTCCATGTCGTCATGCTGTCATTCTTAATCTTTTCTGGATTTTTGAATGATTTATGGTTTAAAAAATAAAGGAAATAAAATATGGATATCAAATCAGAAGTTATCGAAATTATTGATGAGTTATTTATGGAAGATGTTTCTGACATGATGGATGAAGATCTTTTTGATGCAGGTGTCTTGGATAGTATGGGAACGGTTGAATTGATTGTGGAGATTGAGAACCGTTTTGACATTCGTGTCCCTGTAACAGAGTTTGGTCGCGACGACTGGAATACAGCCAATAAAATCATAGCTGGTATTATGGAGCTACAAAATGCTTAAACGCTTATGGATGATCTTCGGACCGGTCTTGATAGCTGGTTTGTTGGTTTTTCTGCTCATTTTCTTTTATCCTACTGAGATGCGTCATAATCTAGGAGCTGAAAAGCGTTCAGCGGTGGCTACTACTATCGATAGTTTTAAGGAGCGAAGTCAAAAAGTCAGAGCACTATCTGATCCAAATATGCGTTTTGTTCCCTTCTTTGGCTCTAGTGAATGGCTTCGTTTTGACGGTGCTCATCCTGCGGTATTAGCTGAGAAATACAATCGCTCCTACCGTCCTTATCTTTTAGGACAGAGGGGAGCTGCATCGCTTAACCAGTATTTTGGAATGCAACAGATGTTGCCACAACTGGAGAATAAACAAGTTGTGTATGTTATCTCCCCTCAGTGGTTCAGTAAAAATGGCTATGAGCCAGCAGCCTTCCAGCAGTATTTTAATGGAGACCAGTTGACCAGTTTTCTGGAACATCAATCTGGAGATCAGGCTAGCCAATATGCGGCGACTCGCTTACTACAGCAGTTTCCCAACGTAGCTATGAAGGATTTGGTTCAGAAGTTGGCAAGCAAAGAAGAATTGTCGACGGCAGACAATGAGACGATTGAATTATTGGCTCGGTTTAATGAACGCCAGGCTTCCTTTTTTGGACAGTTTTCAGTTAGAGGCTATGTTAATTATGGTAAGCATGTAGTTAAGTATTTAAAGACCTTGCCAGATCAGTTTTCCTATCAAGCAATAGAAGATGTTGTCAAATCAGATGCAGAAAAGAATACTTCCAATAATGATCTGGGAATGGAGAATGATTTCTATAATAAGCAGATTAAGAAGGATTTGAAGAAATTAAAGGATTCTCAGAAAAACTTCACCTACCTCAAATCACCAGAGTATAATGACCTGCAGTTAGTTTTAACCCAGTTTTCTAAATCCAAGGTAAACCCGATTTTTATCATTCCACCTGTTAATAAAAAATGGATGGATTATGCTGGTCTACGAGAGGATATGTACCAACAAACGGTGCAGAAGATTCGCTACCAGTTAGAGAGTCAAGGTTTTACCAATATAGCAGATTTTTCTAAGGATGGCGGGGATCCTTTCTTTATGAAGGATACCATCCACCTTGGTTGGTTGGGTTGGTTAGCTTTTGACAAGGCAGTTGATCCTTTCCTATCCAATCCCACACCAGCTCCGGCTTACCATCTGAATGAGCGCTTTTTCAGCAAGGACTGGGCGACATACGATGGAGATGTCAAAGAATTTCAATAGATCATAATATAGAAGAGTTCAAGAATGAAGCTGATTTTTACGTTTTTTCTTGACTCTTTTTTTGCTTGTGATATAATTAACTGGTAAACAAAATTCCACAGAATAGTATTTTTCTCTTAAAAAAGAGAAGTTCAAAAGGAAAGGAGTCAGATATGAGACAGCTAGCGAAGGATATTGATGCTTTTTTGAATGAGGTGATTTTGCAGGCAGAAAATCAGCATGAAATTTTAATAGGTCATTGTACTAGCGAGGTAGCTCTGACCAATACCCAGGAGCATATCCTCATGCTCTTGTCGGAGGAATCTTTAACAAATTCAGAATTGGCCCGTCGCCTCAATGTCAGTCAGGCGGCAGTTACCAAGGCCATTAAGTCTTTGGTCAAGGAAGGAATGTTGGAAACATCTAAAGATCCTAAGGATGCGCGTGTGATTTTTTATCAATTGACTGATTTGGCTCGTCCAATCGCTGAGGAGCACCACCATCACCATGAGCATACACTTTTAACCTATGAACAAGTGGCGACTCAGTTTACTCCAAATGAACAAAAAGTGATCCAGCGGTTTTTGACTGCTTTAGTAGGAGAAATCAAATAATGAGATACATTACGGTAGAGGATTTATCCTTCTATTATGATAAGGAGCCCGTTCTTGAACATATCAATTATAGTGTTGATAGTGGGGAATTTGTTACCTTGACTGGGGAAAATGGGGCAGCTAAGACGACACTGATCAAGGCCAGTCTTGGAATTCTCCAACCACGCATTGGAAAGGTGGCTATTTCAAAGACAAATACGCAAGGTAAGAAATTGAGAATAGCCTATCTTCCTCAACAAATTGCCAGTTTTAATGCTGGTTTTCCAAGTACGGTCTATGAATTTGTCAAGTCGGGTCGCTATCCGAGAAAAGGCTGGTTCCGTCGTTTGAATGCTCATGATGAGGAGCATATCAAGGCTAGTCTGGACTCAGTTGGCATGTGGGAACATCGAAACAAACGCTTGGGGTCTCTATCTGGGGGACAAAAGCAGCGAGCGGTAATTGCGCGTATGTTTGCTTCTGACCCTGATGTGTTTATCCTAGACGAGCCGACAACGGGGATGGATGCAGGAAGTAAAAATGAATTTTACGAACTCATGCATCACAGCGCCCATCATCATGGCAAGGCTGTTTTGATGATTACCCATGACCCTGAAGAAGTTAAGGATTATGCGGATCGCAATATTCATCTAGTCCGTAACCAAGACTCGCCATGGCGTTGTTTCAATGTTCATGAGAATGACCAGGAGGTGGGCCATGCTTAGTTTATTATCTTACGACTTTATACAACGCGCCTTTTTGGCGGTTATTGCTATGAGTCTTTTCTCACCGGTATTGGGAACCTTCCTCATCTTGCGTCGTCAGAGTTTGATGAGTGATACCCTTAGCCACGTCTCACTTTCAGGTGTAGCCTTTGGTCTGGTTTTGGGGATTTCTCCAACTGTTTCTACTATTGCCATTGTCTTGATTGCGGCGGTCTTTCTGGAGTATCTCCGTACGGTTTACAAGAGCTTTATGGAAATCGGGACAGCTATCCTCATGTCAACAGGTCTGGCTGTTTCTCTGATTGTCATGAGCAAGGGTAAAAGCTCGAGTTCAATGAGTTTGGACCAATATCTCTTTGGTTCGATCGTGACTATCAGTGAAGAACAGGTCATTTCCCTCTTTGTCATTGCGGCGGTTGTTTTGATTTTGACCTTTCTCTTTCTTCGTCCTATGTATATCTTAACTTTTGACGAAGATACGGCCTTTGTGGATGGCTTGCCAGTTCGTACCATGTCCATTCTTTTTAACATGGTGACAGGGGTGGCTATTGCCCTTATGATTCCTGCAGCAGGAGCTCTTCTGGTATCGACCATTATGGTCTTGCCAGCTAGTATTGCCCTGCGTCTGGGGAAAAACTTTAAATCGGTGATGCTGCTTGCCAGTGCGATTGGCTTTTTGGGAATGGTAGCAGGACTTTACATTTCCTACTATGCAGAAACACCTGCAAGTGCAAGTATTACCATTATTTTTGTAACTGTCTTTATACTAATCAGTTTAGTAAGACGTTTTATCAAATAGGAGACGAACGTGAAAAAAATTAGCTTATTACTAGCCAGTCTATGTGCCTTGTTTTTAGTGGCTTGTTCCAATCAAAAACAGGCAGATGGTAAACTCAATATCGTGACAACCTTTTACCCTGTCTATGAATTTACCAAGCAAGTCGCAGGAGATACGGCTAATGTAGAACTCCTAATCGGTGCTGGGACAGAACCTCATGAATACGAACCATCTGCCAAGGCAGTTGCCAAAATCCAAGATGCAGATACCTTCGTTTATGAAAATGAAAACATGGAAACATGGGTACCTAAATTGCTAGATACCTTGGATAAGAAAAAAGTGAAAACCATCAAGGCGACAGGCGATATGTTGCTCTTGCCAGGTGGCGAGGCAGAAGAGGGAGACCATGACCATGGAGAAGAAGGTCATCACCATGAGTTTGACCCCCATGTTTGGTTATCACCAGTTCGTGCCATTAAACTAGTAGAGCGCATCCGCGACAGCTTGTCAGCAGATTATCCTGATAAAAAAGAGACCTTTGAGAAGAATGCAGCTGCCTATATCGAAAAATTGCAAGCCTTGGATAAGGCTTACGCAGAAGGCTTGTCTCAAGCAAAACAAAAGAGCTTTGTGACTCAACACGCAGCCTTTAACTATCTTGCCTTGGACTATGGACTCAAACAAGTCGCAATCTCAGGACTTTCTCCAGATGCAGAGCCATCAGCTGCTCGCTTGGCAGAATTGACAGAGTATGTCAAGAAAAATAAAATCGCCTATATCTATTTTGAAGAAAATGCCTCACAAGCCCTTGCTAACACACTTTCAAAAGAAGCAGGTGTCAAAACTGATGTCCTCAATCCTTTAGAAAGTCTGACAGAAGAGGACACCAAGGCTGGAGAAAATTACATCTCTATCATGGAGAAAAACCTCAAGGCTTTGAAACAAACAACAGACCAAGAAGGCCCAGCGATCGAGCCTGAAAAGGCAGAGGATACCAAGACAGTCCAAAATGGTTACTTCGAGGATGCAGCTGTCAAGGACCGCACCTTGAGTGACTATGCAGGTAACTGGCAATCAGTTTATCCTTTCCTTGAAGACGGCACGTTTGACCAAGTCTTTGACTACAAGGCTAAGTTGACTGGTAAGATGACCCAGGCTGAGTACAAGGCTTATTATACAAAAGGCTATCAGACAGATGTGACTAAGATTAACATTACTGATAATACTATGGAATTTGTTCAAGGTGGACAAAGCAAGAAATATACTTACAAGTATGTCGGTAAGAAAATTTTGACTTACAAGAAAGGCAATCGTGGCGTGCGTTTCCTCTTTGAAGCCACAGATGCTGACGCTGGACAATTCAAGTATGTTCAGTTTAGTGACCACAATGTTGCCCCAGTTAAGGCAGAACATTTCCATATCTTTTTTGGAGGTACAAGCCAAGAAGCTCTATTTGAAGAAATGGATAATTGGCCAACCTACTACCCAGATAACCTATCTGGCCAAGAAATCGCTCAAGAAATGTTGGCGCATTAATGAGAAATCGACTAGTTCATAAGAGCTAGTCGGTTTTTGGGTACTAGATGGCTAACTTCATTATAGACTTTTCAGAACTTTAGTAACCGCCCAATAACGA
>NZ_VMLA01000014.1:0-11783 GCF_013276425.1 Streptococcus sp. 3874
ACGAAGTCAGTAACCATACATACGGTAGGGCGACGATGACGTGGTTTGAAGAGATTTTCGAAGAGTATTAACTATTATGCTTTACAAACTAGTGTAGAAGTGATATACTATAGGTGAAGTTACTAGTAGGTATTACAAAATAGATTAGAAGGGAGAAGTGATGAAAGAAACTCAGCTATTAAAAGGTGTTCTTGAAGGTTGTGTCTTGGATATGATTGGTCAAAAAGAGCGGTATGGTTATGAGTTGGTTCAGACTTTGCGAGAGGCTGGATTTGATACTATCGTTCCAGGAACTATTTATCCTTTGTTGCAAAAGTTAGAAAAAAATCAATGGATAAGAGGCGACATGCGCCCGTCGCCAGATGGTCCAGATCGGAAGTATTTTTCATTAATGAAAGAAGGAGAAGAGCGTGTCTCGGTCTTTTGGCAACAATGGGACGATTTGAGTCAAAAAGTAGAAGGGATTAAGAATGGGGGTTAAACCATGAAGAAAATGAAGTATTATGAAGAAACAAACAATTTGTTGCATGAGTTTTCTGAGGACAATCAGCAGTATTTTGAGGAGTTGTGGGAAAGTTTTAATCTTGCTGGATTTCTCTATGATGAAGACTATCTCAGAGAGCAGATTTATTTGATGATGTTAGATTTTTCAGAAGCAGAACGAGATGGCATGAGTGCAGAGGATTATTTAGGTAAGAATCCTAAAAAATTAATGAAAGAGATGCTCAAGGAAGCACCACGTAGTTCGGTCAAAGAGTCCTTTTTAACACCAATTCTTGTCCTGGCGGTATTACATTACTATCAACTACTAGGCGATTTTTCTAAAGGTCCTCTCTTAACAGTCAATTTGCTCACGTTTTTAGGGCAACTTCTTCTTTTTCTAGTTGGCTTTGGGCTTGTGGCTACAATCTTACGTTGGAGCTTAGTCCAAGATTCTTCTAAAATGAAAATTGGCACCTATATTGTCGTTGGGATTCTTGTTCTGCTAGTTGTTCTGGGATATGTAGGAATAGGAAGTTTTGTACAAGAAGGAGCCTTTTATCTTCCTGCTCCCTGGGACAGTTTCCTTGTCTTTACGCTTTCTCTAGTCATCAGTATTTGGAATTGGAAAGAAGCGGTCTTTCGTCCCTTTGTCAGTATGATTGTTGCCCATCTTGTGGTGGGTTCTCTGCTCCGTTATTATGAGTGGATGGGCATTTCAAATGTTTTCCTCACAAAGATTATTCCTTTAGCTGTCCTCTTTATTGGAATCTTTGTCTTGTTCCGTGGGTTTAAGAAGATAAAATGGAGTGAAATATAGTCAAAAAGCCGTTGCAAAGCGGTTTTTTGTTATAATTAAATGAAGAATGTAGAATTAAAGGAGAAAAATTTGATGAGATACATAACTCTTGGTCAAGATGACAAAGAATTATCAGAAATTGTTCTCGGAATGATGAGAATAGAAGATAAGTCTGTAAAAGAAGTTGAAGAGCTTGTAGAAACAGCACTTTCTGTTGGAATCAATGCTTTCGACTTGGCTGATATTTATGGTCGTGGTCGTTGTGAAGAACTGCTAGGTCTTGTCCTAAAAAATCGTCCAGATTTAAGAGAAAAGATGTGGATTCAGTCCAAATGTGGCATTCGCATTGAAGAATTTACCTATTTTGATTTTTCTAAGGACTATATTATAAAATCAGTTGACGGTATTTTGCAAAGATTGAAGATTGATCATCTAGATAGCTTGCTTCTTCATCGACCAGATGCTTTGATGGAATCTGACCAAGTAGCAGAAGCCTTTGATCTCCTTTATAAACAAGGTAAGGTTCGAGATTTTGGAGTTTCTAATCAAAATCCTATGATGATGGAGTTACTTAAAAAAGATGTCAAGCAGCCGTTAGCTGTTAATCAGCTGCAATTGAGTGCGGCTTTTACTCCAGGATTTGAATCAGGTTTTCATGTTAATATGGAAGATAGTCAAGCAGCTATGCGAGATGGCAGCATTTTTGAATATTGCCAATTACACGATGTGGTCATTCAAGCCTGGTCTGTCTTACAATTCGGGTATTTTAAAGGGAATTTTGTTGGAAATGAGAAATTTCAAGCTTTAAATCAAGTACTTGATCGTTTAGTTATTAAATATGGAGTAACCCCTTCAACTATTGCCATTTCTTGGATATTGCGTTATCCAGCAAAAATGCAGGCAGTCGTAGGTACCACAAATCCTAATCACTTGAGAGAAGTTAGCCAAGCGGCAAACTTTAGCTTAACAAGAAAAGAATGGTATGAAATTTATCTTGCAGCAGGGAATAATTTGCCGTAAGTAGAAGCAGATGTAAATAAATCACAGTCAAAAAGCCGTTGCAAAGCGGTTTTTTTGTTATAATGAAGGGAAGAATTATTGATTTTAAAGGAGAATAACATGACTTTTGAAGAAATCCTGCCTGGGTTAAAGGCTAAGAAAAAATATGTACGAACTGGTTGGGGAGGTGCTGAAAACTATGTCCAACTTTTTGACACTATCGAGCAAAATGGGGTTGCACTTGAAGTGACGCCCTACTTCCTAATCAACGTTTCTGGCGAAGGAGAAGGTTTTTCCATGTGGAGTCCGACACCTTGTGATGTTTTGGCGACGGATTGGGTAGAAGTGCATGACTAGACGCGTATTGATTACGGGAGTAAGTTCAGGGATTGGTCTGGCTCAGGCTCGACTCTTTTTAGAGAAGGGCTATCAAGTTTATGGAGTTGACCAAGGTGAAAATCTACTCTTAGAGGGTGATTTCCACTTTTTACAGAGAGATTTGACCTTGGACTTGGAACCTATTTTTGACTGGTGTCCTCAGGTTGAGGTTTTGTGCAATACTGCTGGAGTTTTGGATGATTACAAACCACTGTTGGAACAAACGGCGCAGGAAATTCAGGAGATTTTTGAAATCAACTACATGACTCCTGTTGAGTTGACTCGCTATTATTTGACACAAATGCTGGAAAATAAAAAGGGAATCATCATCAATATGTGCTCCATTGCTTCTAGCCTAGCAGGTGGAGGTGGTCACGCCTATACTTCATCCAAGCATGCCTTGGCTGGCTTCACCAAGCAGTTGGCTCTAGACTATGCTGAAGCTGGAATTCAGGTCTTTGGGATTGCTCCAGGAGCTGTCAAGACGGCTATGACCGCTGCCGACTTTGAACCAGGTGGTTTAGCGGACTGGGTGGCTAGTGAAACGCCAATCAAACGCTGGATTGAGCCAGAGGAAATAGCAGAAATCAGCCTTTTCTTAGCAAGTGGAAAAGCAAGCGCCATGCAAGGACAAATCTTGACAATAGATGGCGGCTGGTCTTTGAAGTAGGAGGATCTGATGGAAATCAAAAGACACTTTGGAGTCTACGCTGTTTGCTTTGAAAATGGGAAGTTACTCTGCATTGAAAAAACGAGAGGTCCTTATCAACATCGGTATGATCTACCTGGAGTCAGTCAGCAACTTGGTGAAGGACTGACGGAAACGCTGACTAGAGAAGTTATGGAAGAGACGGGATTTACTGTTAGAAGCTACTCTACTCCTCGAATCTACGATGTTTTCGTCAGGGAAGAGTTAAAAAATTTTATGGTTCACCATGCATGCCCTTGTATGATGTTGAAATGACTGAGAGTGCACCTCAAGTTACGATTTCGGAAGCTGTGTCTGATGGTGCGAATGATTCACTTGGATATATTTGGATGGATATTCAAGAGATCACAGAAGAAAATGCATCGCCATTGGTCTTGAAGGTTAAGTCTGAATTATTAGGATTTCCAGAACTGGACAAGACTTCTTACATGAATTGGAAGGTGAAGTAGGGGAATAATGGAACTATTTAAAACATGGAAGAAAAATATGGTTCTCTATGGTCTTAAATCTCAAATCGGAACTGTCTACCGAAACAGTGATAGGACAACAAGCTTTTATGATGTTGGGAATTTTCTATACCTAGCAGGGGAGTTAGATTCCAGATTTTGGGAAGATTTTGTTAGGAAATATGGTTTAGATTATAAGATTATTATTTCAGAAAATACCAATTGGCAAGATTTTCTGCATCGGAAAGTGGGGCTAAATTCTTTTACTCGCTATTCTTTTAAAGATAAGGCAAATTTTCAAGTTGAATTTCTAAATGATCTAGTTACTCATTTAGAGGAAGGTTACAATATTGTGCCTATTGATAATCATATTTATAACTGCTTTTCTGAGGAAGAATGGTCACAAGATTTACAGGGGGATTTTGAGTCCTATCCGGATTTTGTTTTAAAAGGTGGATTTGGCTTTGTGATTCTTAAAAATAATGAACTGATTGCCGGGATTTCCTCAGGGTTAGTTTACCGTGGAGCAGTTGAAGTGGAAGTTGCAACTAGAGCAAACGAACAAGGAAATGGATTTGCTAAAAAACTTGGTGCTGCAATGATTCTAGAGAGTTTAAATAGGGATATGTTTCCACTTTGGGATGCTCATAATGAGGCTTCCAAAAAAGTAGCAGAATTTTTAGGATATGAGTTAGCTGAACCTTATGAAGCTTTTGAACTAGAGGAAATTTTGATATAATTATATATGATGTTGTATCTTTTAAGACGAGGTGAATGGCTATGAAAAATCAACTTGCCCTTAGTGGCGAAAAAATTATTGAAAAAGTTTACCCCTAATTATTTCACCACGTCGGCATGATTCGTGGGGAATACTTGTTGAGAGAGCTCAACAAAAACATACTGTTACCTAGTTGTCAGCAATTTGTAAAAGATTTATCTAGCGATTATCTGCTCCCTGTACTCAGATGAAGAAGTCTGGTATCGTTTTACTGAATTAACGAATACAGAAGCTAATTGTCTAAAGGGGACTAAAGAGTATTTTGATGAAAATCATCCCTTGTTTGGGTTATAGAGGAACGAGGCGTTTGCTGGCGTGTCCGGATGAATTTCAGGCTGAAGCACATGTCGTTACAGAAGTTTATCAAACCAACTCCAATCTATCTCTTATCTTTCCTTTTGTCAATGATGCTGAGCAGTTAAAGCAAGCTATTACAGTACTGCGTCAGCATGGTTTTACTGGAAAAATTGGCATAATGATTGAATTACCGTCAGCGTATTTTGACTTGGACAGGATACTGGAAGCTGGTATTTCAAAGATTGTAGTTGGAATGAATGATTTGACTTCTTTTGTTTTTGCGACTGTGAGAAACAGTCAATGGCATGATATGGAAAGTCCAATAATGTTAGATATGTTGAGACAGATGCAGGATAAAGCAAGGATGAAAAAGATTGATTTTGCTGTAGCAGGCTATCTGAATACTTCTTTCATACAAAAAATGAATCAGTTGGGTATCAAGTGCATTATCCACTACAGTTCTATTCCAGAGATTTTTGATTTAGAGATTGACCATCCAGACCACCTCGAACGTGTAAAAGAAGAAAGTAAAAAATTACAAAGGAGCACCCATGACACCGCAAGAAATGTGGAATAAATACAAACAAATCAATCCTTCTATCGGAGATGAAATCGATGCTTGGTCTTTTGGAGTGGAACCAGACCTTTTAGCAGATTTGGTTTTAAAAGGAGAAAAGACAGCAACAGCATCAGCCTATGACCTCTATGTACTAGAAGACGAACCACTTCCCCAAGTAGGGACCTTCGATATCATTTTAGATAGTCAAAATCAGGCTGTCTGCATTGTCGAAATTACAAAGGTTTCTGTTAAACCCTTCAATCGAGTGTCAGCTGACCATGCCTATAAGGAAGGTGAGGGAAACAAGACACTTGTCTATTGGCGCCAGGTTCATGAGGATTTTTTCAGAGACTGCTTGGGTGAAGCAGGATTGACTTTTACACCTGAAAGCAAGGTTGTTTTAGAAGAATTTCGCAAGGTCTACCCACTGTAGACTATTAGAAGGAAGAAAGTTTTGGAAATCGCTGTCCAATCCTTTTTTCTCAAGCAAAATATGATATAATAAGTTTGTTTGAAGAAGAGCAGCAGCTCTTAAACTTAGAATAGGAGAAAACTATGCAAGCAGTTGAACATTTTATTAAGCAATTTGTTCCTGAACATTATGATTTATTTTTAGATTTGAGTCGTGAGACCAAGACTTTTTCTGGGAAAGTGACCATCACTGGTCAAGCACAGAGTGACCGCATCTCCCTCCACCAAAAAGATTTGGAAATCACCTCTGTAGAAGTTGCAGGTCAAGCTCGTCCATTTACAGTTGACCATGACAATGAAGCCCTTCATATCGAATTGGCTGAGGCTGGTCAAGTTGAATTGGTTCTTGCCTTTTCTGGTAAAATTACAGACAACATGACAGGGATTTACCCTTCTTATTATACAGTTGATGGAGTCAAGAAGGAGGTCTTGTCTACTCAGTTCGAGAGCCATTTTGCGCGCGAAGCTTTCCCATGTGTGGATGAGCCTGAAGCCAAAGCAACTTTTGACCTCTCTCTTCGCTTTGACCAAGCAGAAGGTGAATTGGCCTTGTCAAACATGCCAGAAATCGATGTTGAAAACCGTAAGGAAACAGGTATCTGGAAGTTTGAGACAACACCTCGCATGTCTTCTTACTTGTTGGCCTTTGTTGCTGGTGATTTGCAAGGGGTGACCACTAAAACTAAGAATGGTACCCTCGTTGGTGTATACTCTACCAAAGCACATCCACTTTCTAACCTTGATTTCTCTTTGGACATTGCCGTTCGCTCTATCGAGTTTTACGAAGATTACTACGGAGTCAAGTATCCAATCCCTCAATCTCTCCATATCGCCCTTCCTGACTTCTCAGCTGGAGCTATGGAAAACTGGGGTCTTGTGACCTACCGTGAAGTTTACTTGGTTGTGGATGAGAACTCTACTTTTGCCAGCCGTCAACAAGTTGCCCTTGTTGTGGCCCATGAATTGGCTCACCAATGGTTTGGTAACCTTGTTACTATGAAATGGTGGGATGACCTTTGGCTCAATGAAAGCTTCGCTAACATGATGGAATACGTCTGTGTGGATGCCATTGAGCCAAGTTGGAATATCTTTGAAGATTTCCAAACAGGTGGTGTTCCTCTTGCTCTTGAACGTGACGCGACTGATGGTGTTCAGTCTGTTCACGTCGAAGTCAAACACCCAGATGAAATCAATACGCTCTTTGATGGCGCTATCGTCTATGCCAAAGGAAGCCGTCTCATGCACATGCTTCGTCGTTGGCTAGGTGATGCCGATTTTGCCAAAGGTTTGCATGCCTACTTTGAAAAACATCAGTACAGCAATACAATTGGTCGTGACCTTTGGGATGCTCTTGGTCAAGCATCTGGCCGTGATGTCGCAGCTTTCATGGATTCTTGGTTGGAACAACCTGGTTATCCAGTTCTCACTGTCAAAGTTGAAAATGATGTTTTGAAGATTTCACAAAAACAATTCTTCATCGGTGAGCACGAAGATAAGAACCGTCTCTGGGTTGTGCCACTCAATAGCAACTGGAAAGGCTTGCCTGATACACTTGAAACTGAAAGTATCGAAATCCCTGGCTACGCAGCTCTTCTTGCAGAAAACAAAACAGCACTTCGTCTCAACACAGAAAATACAGCCCACTACATTACAGACTATCAAGGAGACTTGTTAGATGCTGTTCTTGCTGACCTAGTTGAGCTTGATAACACAAGTAAACTGCAGATCGTTCAAGAACGTCGTTTGCTTGCTGAAGCAGGGCACATTTCTTATGCTGACTTGCTTCCAGTTCTTGATAAACTTGCTAAGGAAGAGTCTTATCTGGTGGTTTCAGCTGTTTCTCAAGTGATTTCAGCCCTTGAGCGCTTTATTGATGAAGGAACGGATGCTGAAAGAGCCTTCAAAGCCTTGGTTGCTAAATTGGCTCGTCATAACTATGACCGTCTTGGTTTTGAAGCTAAAGACGGAGAATCAGATGAGGATGAATTGGTTCGTCAGCTGGCTGTTTCGATGATGATTCGCTCAAATGATGCAGAAGCTAGTCAAGTCGCTAGCCAAATCTTTGCAACACACAAGGAGAATCTTGCAGGACTCCCAGCAGCTATTCGCTCACAAGTTCTGATCAATGAGATGAAACATCATGAGACTAAAGACTTGTTAGCACTTTATCTTGATACTTATACTCATGCAACAGATGCTGTCTTTAAACGTCAGTTGGCATCTGCTCTTGCCTATAGTAAAGATGCGGACAATATTCAAACCTTGATTGCTGCTTGGAAGGACAAATTTGTGGTCAAACCACAGGACTTGTCTGCTTGGTATTACCAATTCCTAGCTCATCAAGCAACTCAGAAAACAGCTTGGTCTTGGGCGCGTGAAAACTGGGCTTGGATTAAGGCAGCCCTTGGAGGAGATATGAGCTTTGATAGCTTTGTTATCCTTCCTGCTCATGTATTTAAGACTCAGCAACGCTTGGCGGAATACAAGGAGTTCTTTGAACCGCAACTTTCTGACCTTGCTCTTAGCCGTAACATCGGTATGGGAATCAAGGAAATTGCAGCGCGTGTTGACTTGATTAGCCGTGAAAAAGCTGCAGTCGAAGCAGTTGTTCTTCAATACGGAAATGCATAAATAAGCCTAAAATAAAAAGAAAACTCAGCTATCTCATGTAAAATGCAGAGAGTTGAGTTTTTTTTAAGGCAAATTTGGTATAATAGTTTTAATAAGGAGGAGTTTCTCATGATAAAAATCTTATTGGTTGAGGATGACCTAGGTCTGTCAAATTCAGTATTTGACTTTTTAGACGATTTTGCGGATGTTATGCAGGTATTTGATGGAGAAGAAGGTCTCTACGAAGCTGAGAGTGGTGTCTATGACTTGATTTTGCTGGATTTGATGTTGCCAGAAAAAAATGGTTTCCAAGTCTTAAAAGAATTGCGTGAAAAGGGAATTACGACACCAGTTCTGATTATGACTGCCAAGGAAAGTTTGGATGACAAGGGACATGGATTTGAACTGGGAGCGGATGATTATCTGACCAAACCTTTCTACCTAGAAGAACTTAAAATGCGGATTCAGGCCCTTCTCAAACGTTCAGGCAAGTTTAATGAAAATACGCTATCTTATGGAGATATTCTCATCAATTTATCAACAAATACCGTTAAGGTTGAAGATACTCCAGTCGAATTGCTGGGGAAAGAGTTTGATTTATTGGTTTATTTCCTTCAAAATCAAAATGTTATTTTGCCTAAGACGCAGATTTTTGATCGTCTATGGGGATTTGATAGTGACACAACGATTTCAGTTGTCGAAGTCTATGTTTCAAAAGTCCGTAAGAAATTAAAGGGAACCACTTTTGCAGAGAATTTGCAAACCTTGCGCAGTGTTGGGTATATTTTAAAAGATGTTCAGTAAACTAAAAAAAACATGGTATGCGGATGATTTTAGTTATTTTATCCGCAACTTTGGTGTCTTCACTCTGATTTTCTCTACAATGACTCTGATTATTTTGCAGGTCATGCACTCGAGTCTCTATACTTCAGTGGATGATAAGCTCCACGTACTAAGTGAAAATCCTCAAGCAGTTATTCAACTGGCAGTGAATAGGGCAACAGAAGAGATTAAAGATTTAGAAAATGCTAGGGCGGACGCTAGTAAAGTAGAAATAAAACCTAATGTCAGTTCCAATACGGAAGTCATTCTCTTTGATAAGGACTTTACTCAACTTCTTTCTGGAAATCGATTTTTGGGCTTGGATAAGATTAGGTTAGAGAAAAAAGAACTAGGCCATATCTACCAGATTCAGGTTTTTAATAGCTATGGGCAGGAAGAAATCTATCGCATGATTTTGATGGAAACCAATATCAGTTCGGTTTCAACCAATATCAAGTATGCTGCTGTCTTGATAAATACCAGTCAGTTGGAGCAGGCCAGTCAAAAGCATGAGCAATTGATTGTCGTTGTGATGGTAAGTTTCTGGATTTTGTCTTTGCTTGCAAGTCTTTATCTAGCTCGGGTTAGTGTTCGACCCCTGCTTGAGAGCATGCAGAAGCAGCAGTCCTTTGTGGAAAATGCCAGTCATGAGTTACGGACTCCACTTGCAGTTTTGCAAAATCGCTTAGAGACCCTTTTCCGTAAGCCAGAAGCTACCATTATGGATGTGAGCGAAAGTATTGCATCGAGTTTGGAAGAAGTCCGAAATATGCGTTTTTTGACGACAAACTTGCTGAACTTAGCTCGGAGAGATGATGGGATTAAGCCGAAGCTTGCAGAAGTTCCAACTAGTTTTTTCAATACGACTTTCACAAACTATGAGATGATTGCTTCGGAAAATGATCGTGTCTTTCGTTTTGAAAATCGTATCCATCGTCCGATTGTCACAGACCAGCTTCTCTTGAAGCAGTTGATGACTATCCTATTTGATAATGCTGTCAAGTATACTGAAGAGGATGGTGAAATTGATTTTCTTATCTCGGCGACCGATCGTAATCTGTATTTACTGGTTTCTGATAATGGAGTCGGTATTTCGACAGAAGATAAAAAGAAAATTTTTGATCGTTTTTATCGAGTGGACAAGGCTAGAACTCGTCAAAAAGGTGGTTTCGGTTTAGGATTATCTCTGGCCAAGCAAATTGTAGATGCGCTTAAAGGAACCATTACTGTTAAAGATAATAAACCCAAGGGAACAATCTTTGAAGTGAAGATTGCCATCCACACACCATCGAAAAAGAAAAAATAAAAAGAGTCTGGGGCAAAAGTCTAACCTTAAATATAAAAAGCGAACAAAACAAGTTATCTGACACTCAGAATTCTGTTTTGTTCGCTTTTTTGTCTAATCTATCGATTTTAAAAACTTATAATAAAGAATTCCTAAAATCAAAATCCTTTTGTCCCAGACTCTTTTGGATTTATTTTCTACGTTTTCGTTTGATAATAGACCGTTGAACTTTTAAAACAAGTAAGCTGGATCCGATTGCTGCGGCAAAGGCAAGAGCAGTTGATAATTTTAATGCTAAAAAGATAAAACTAAAGATAGCAATACAGATACAAAAAACAGCGATATTAACAAAAAATAAAATTTCTTTGAGATTGCTATCAGCTTGTGCTTCAGGTGCATAAGCTTGATAATGAGGAAGTTGCTGGTTTAATTCTTCTTGATAGTCTACCTCATAGGATTGTAATTTTCTTACGGGCATGATTCTCTCCTTAACAGTACATACCTATTTTATCATTTTTTCGGCAGAGAATTATTACAGAAAGGTTACAAAAAGAATAAAGTCCCTTTTCATTTTCAAAGCATGGCTGATTTGCTAGAAATGTGGTATAGTTTTTCCTATGGAAAAGATTATCATTACAGCAACTGCTGAAAGTATTGAACAAGTCGAACAACTACTCGAAGCTGGCGTAGACCGTATCTATGTCGGTGAGAAAGATTTTGGCCTTCGTCTGCCAACAACCTTTAGTCATGACCAATTGCGTGAAATCGCTAAGTTGGTTCATGATGCTGGTAAGGAATTGCTCGTTGCGGTCAATGCTCTCATGCACCAAGATATGATGGACCGTATCAAGCCTTTCTTAGACTTCTTGGAAGAAATCAAGACAGACTATATTACGATTGGGGATGCAGGCGTCTTTTACGTAGTTAACCGCGATGGTTATTCATTTAAGACCATCTACGATGCTTCAACCATGGTAACTAGCAGTCGTCAGATTAACTTCTGGGGACAAAAGGCTGGCGCATCTGAGGCTGTTTTGGCGCGTGAAATTCCATCAGCTGAACTTTTCAAAATGCCAGAGATTTTGGAAATTCCTGCTGAAGTTTTGGTTTACGGTGCTAGCGTCATCCATCATTATGGCTTCAAGCCAGT
>NZ_VMLA01000140.1:0-1230 GCF_013276425.1 Streptococcus sp. 3874
TCGTCCTTATGCAGGGACTCCTAGAGGGGAGAAAGTCTATGAAAAGATTAGCGGACGTCGTTTTGAGCGAACTTCAATTGTTGCAGGACAAGTAGACGGAGAGTTTATAGCTCCCATGATTTACAAGAACAGCAGGACAAGCGATTTCTTTGTGGAGTGGTTCAAAACGCAACTCCTGCCTGCTTTGAAGACACCTCATGTTATTATCATGGACAATGCTAGTTTTGATCCCAAGAACATTTTGGATGAACTCTGCATCCAAGATAAACACTTTTTCTTACCTCTACCGCCTTATTCACCAGATTTGAATCCTATTGAGCAAGCTTGGGCTATCTTGAAAAAGAAAGTAACAGATTTATTAAGGGAAGTCCCAACTATTTTTGAATGTTTGGAACGCTTTTTTAAAACTAAATGACTATATAATAAAAAATAAGGGGACACGAAATGGACACCAAAGCTAAAAAGTTCACACTTGCAACGATTTCAGCTCTATCACTTCTTGGGGTAGGAATTGTTACATCACAATCAGTAGCCACTAATGATAGGCTGGTTTCCACTCAAGCAATCAATGGTCAATCCTACAATATCTTAAACTCTTAGGTCACTAGTACTTCTTCTGGTACTACTCTAGTTGGGATTGAAGGGACTTTCTTAACGCCATATAAACAGGCTATCTTAGACCGTATCAATGCCATTCGAAAAGAAACAACAGACGAAGGTCTAGTTACTAGCTATGTTCCTATCAAATGGTCAACTGCACTAGAAAAAACAACCTTCATTCGTGCAGCAGAAGCTTCGATCACCATTAATCACACACGCTTGTCTAGTAAGGACATTTGGAGCGCCTGGTCTTCAGGAAATTTCTCACTAGCAGAAAACTTGGCTTGGAACTATGACGGATTTATGACAGCTATTAATCAATGGTATGAGGAAAAAGCCGATTATGTTAATACTAAACTAAAATAAAAAAGCATTATATAATAGTAATATGAAATCAACTAAAGAAGAAATCCAAGCTATCAAAACACTTTTAAAAGACTCTAGTACAGCTAAATATCATAAACGCCTTCAAATCGTTCTATTTCGTCTGATGGGTAAATCTTATAAAGAGATTATAGAGCTTTTAGACTGTAATCAAACAACGATTTGGCCAACTGTAAAAAAATATGAGGAGTTCGGACTCGATTCTCTCCTTCAAGAAACACGTGGTGGTCGTAACCATGCATATAT
>NZ_VMLA01000141.1:0-984 GCF_013276425.1 Streptococcus sp. 3874
CTCTTATTATCTGAATAACATTAAAATTGAAATAGATTTTCCAAGAAGATCAACTTGGTTGCTAGCTCCTTTAGAAAAAATTGTAACAACTATTTCAGCTAAGCCTTATCAAATAAAACAGTCTGAAATTGTAAAAGAGGGCAAGATTCCAGTAGTTAGTCAATCTAAAATATTAGTTGAAGGATTTTCTAATAATTTTTCTAAGATTCTAGACTATAAAACAAACGTTGTAATATTTGGTGACCATACAAGAAATCTTAAGATTATAGACTTCCCTTTTGTTGTTGGTGCAGACGGAGTAAAAATTCTGTCTCCAATTTGCTTATCTGCAAAATTTTTAAAATACCACTTAGACTATACGCTATTATTTGTTAGGAACAGGGGCTATGCTCGACATTATTCGTATCTAAAATCTAAAATAATAGGTATTCCTTCAGTTTTAGAACAAAAGAGAATTGTCGCTAAAATTGATTTACTTTTTCAAAAAGTTTCTCAGCTTTAGTAATTATTAATTTTTGTGTACGTATACCTGGAAAATTAATTATAGTTTGAGAAAATCTAGTTTTGTTTAATATAGGAATAGTGGTAGATGATGTATTGTTCTTGAATTGTTTTTGCATAAAATCAGACTGTATAGCTAAAAGTAAAAATTTTGAGTTGACAAAATTAAATACTTCTATGCCATGCATTTGTTGATTGAACGCTCCATCAACACGAACAATCCCAGCAATTCCAATATTTCCAATACCATTTATTAAAATAGAACCTGCTTTTATTTTTCTGGATTTTGTATTTCCTAGAACCGATAAATATTCAGTTGCATTGTATAGTTCTCCTTGTAATAAATCAGCAGGTTTATAGAATGGTATTTCGCCGCCGTAGTTTTCAGGGCTATTTTTAGATGGCGTGTTACCAGTACTAATTATTCCTATATAATTTAATGTTGTCTGTACCCAATTCATAGGTATCTTCCCATAATAAGAG
>NZ_VMLA01000142.1:0-1748 GCF_013276425.1 Streptococcus sp. 3874
TTTGATTTTCGAAGAGTATAAGGCGGTCCTAGAACCACTTACGTGCCTAAAGTAACCACTTGCTTTTTTGCTCTTGTTTTCTTATTTTAGCTTTGATATAGTAGAGTCAGAAAGGAGATGGAATGAAGTTACGAATCGAAATTGACAGCAATTTAGAGGAAACTGAAATTGTCATCAAGGCAGCGGCTTTGACAGATGAGATTGCGGATTTACAGCGGCTCTTGCAAGAATCCAAGTCTCCTCGGTTGATTTTTTACAAGGGGACGGGTGAATATTATCTGGACTTGTCGGAAATTCTCTTCTTTGAAACAGAGGGGAACAAAATTTACGCCCATACTCAGAAAGATGCCTACGAGGTTCGGCTTAAACTCTATGAGTTAGAGGCTATCCTTCCTCGCTATTTTAGTCGGGTATCCAAGTCAACGATCGCTAATATTCGGCAAGTCTATTCGGTGGACAAGTCCTTTTCAGGGACAGGAACTATTTCCTTTTATCAGACCCACAAGGAGGTTCATGTCTCACGGCATTACCAATCCCTCCTAAAAGAAAATCTAAGAAATATGAGGTAAGAAGATGAAAAAGAAAGCATTTGGTATTGTGTTGCTAGTATTGGCAGCTTTAGTATTATTACAGGGGAATTTTGGAATCCCTTCTCTTGGAGGGCACATTTGGCCCTTGCTTGGTATTGCATTTTTTGCCTATCAATCAGTTGAAGCTTTGCTTCGTCGTCATCTGACATCAGCAGTTTTTACAACTTTTGTAGCTCTCATGATTGCTAATCATTTTTATGACATTTTACCGATTCCAAATCAGTCATTGTTCTGGGCTAGTATTTTAATCGTAATGGGTGTCAGCGTACTCACTCATTCTAACAGAACTTGGAATGGGAAAAAATGGTGGTATGATGGTGAAAAGACCATTCTTTCAGATAAGGAAGTCGCTTTTGGAAGTGGGACTTTCTACAAGCAAGAGCAAGAATTGGTAGAAGACCAAGTAGAAGTTGGCTTCGGAAATGCAAAAATCTATTATGACAATGCAGAGATTTTAGGAGATAGTGCAACCCTGAAGGTGGAAGTTGGTTTTGGCAATGCAGTTATCTTTGTTCCCCAACATTGGAGAGTTGATTTAAAGGTAGAAACTTTCTGTGGCGTAGCTAAGGCAGATACTCCTCTAGCCCCAACCAGCAAAACCTTGATTATCCGTGGAGATGTGGCTTTTGGGAAGTTGGGGATTGTCTACGTTAAATAAAAAAATCTTCACTTAAACCATCAAAATAGACGTACTAAGAGTAGGAAATTGATGCCTTGCTCTGATTTCAGTTCTATGGTTGTTAGACTTTAAAAAATGAAATGTTGCCTTTAAAAGTTGTATATTTTTCGATATTTTGGCTCTTACGTTTGATGTATCTATGTCCTACAGCGTGGATGATGTAGTGTCAAATGTTTTAAAAAAATGAATGATATTGGACAGTTTTTTGAACCTTTAATTGCTCAGGAGCCATGAAAGCAAGCACTTGGGTTTATGACAAGGGAGAATGGTATTATGTAAGTTCTTCTGGAGCCATGCTAGCGAATGATTGGGTCAAAGATAATGGCAAGTGGTATTATCTAGCTTCATCAGGTAAGATGCTTCGCAATACCTACACACCTGATGGTTACTACGTTGATAACTCAGGCGCCTGGCAATAAGAATAATACTCTTCGAAAATCTCTTCAAACCACGTCAGCTTCATCCACAACCTCAAAACA
>NZ_VMLA01000143.1:0-659 GCF_013276425.1 Streptococcus sp. 3874
ATAACCCAAAGAGAGGCAAGACCTCTCTTTTTTGTGCAGTTGAGGAGCTAAAGGGTGCAGAATGGATGAAATGTACCAAAAGTGTTTCTAATCTGTTAGACTGTATCTAGAAAGGGGAAAATTATGATTAAAGAATTGTATGAAGAAGTCCAAGGGACTGTGTATAAGTGTAGAAATGAATATTACCTTCATTTATGGGAATTGTCGGATTGGGACCAAGAGGGAATGATATGTCTATATGAATTGATTAGTAAAGAAGAAGGATTAGTAGAAGATATCTCTCGTTTAAGGAAATATTTTAAGACTAAGTTTCGGAATCGAATTCTAGACTATATCCGTAAACAAGAAAGCTACAAACGAAGATATAATAAAGAACCATATGAAGAAGTAGGTGAGATTAGTCATCGTATAAGCGAGGGAGGTCTGTGGATAGATGACTATTATCTCTTTTATGAAACACTAAGAGATTATAGAAACAAACAAAGTAAAGAGAAACAAGAAGAGCTAGAACGCATTTTAAGAAATGAACGATTCCGAGGGCGTCAAAGAGTGTTAAGAGACTTACGTATTGTGTTTAAAGAGTTTGACATCCGTAGCCGGTAAGAAGCAATGCAAAAAAATGAAAAAAATAGGAAAAGGTGTGTCAATCGAAAGTGATG
>NZ_VMLA01000144.1:0-2730 GCF_013276425.1 Streptococcus sp. 3874
GTTGGTCTTTACCGTGATTTTCATCCTGACTAGTCGCTATCAAGGCAGAAAATAAAGAAAGGCTGCAATCTGTGGATTGCAGTTTTTTTATACGACGAGTCTATCGTATAGTGGATTGAATCTGGAATAGGACATCATAGCTACTAAAACATTTCTAATACTCTTCGAAAATCTCTTCAAACCACGTCAACGTCGCCTTACCGTACTCAAGTACGGCCTGCGGCTAGTTTCCTAGTTTGCTCTTTGATTTTCATTGAGTATAAAAATTAATTTGCCTTTCCTAATCGATTTGTTCATATATTATTTTAATATACTATAAATCTGATGTGCAAGGCCTACGTGTCTATTATCTATCGGTGAACCCAAGAGCGACCCTCAAGACTGTTTGTATTGAGGTAGCAGCTTCAAATGTATGTGGCTAGACTATTTGAAGTATGACGCAAGAAACAATACTCTTCGAAAATCACCAGAAAAGCTAGTTAAACTACTATCCTTCTGGTGATTTTGCTTAATTTCTGATGTTCGAGACATGATTGAGGAGATTTGTCTTGATTTTTTCCTAAAAAAGGGCAGACTCCTCCCTTGGTTTGATGCTCGATTTTTAAAATAAGGTGACTTATTCTGTTAGGCATGTTTTCCCCTGCTCTCTAGCTCTATATGGAACAGGGAGTATCAGATTTATCTGGCAGATTGTATCAAATAAGGCTTGAAACTGTTTTGAATAGGCGTATAGACTTGAGAATTTGAGAATATGTCGTCTAGCAGTAGAGACATATTTTCGGCAATATGAAGGAAGAGAGGTCGAAAACGCTTGATAGTCAAGGCCTTTACTTCATCACCAGCTAGCTGCTTTAAAAAGAGGTAGAGATTATAAGCCAGATAGCCCATCATCATACGTACTTCATTCTTAACCATGGTCGAACTATCTGTCTTATCCCCAAAGAATCCTGCTTTCCTTTCTTTGATAAAGTTTTCAGCATTCCCTCGTTCACGATAGAATTGAAACAGCTCCTCACTATCTACACTGCTTAAATTGGTTACAAGAGAGACCACATCATAGAACAATTCCCCTTCCTGTCTTTGGGAAAATTGGCAAACACGACGTGGCTGGCGCCAAGAATCGGCTTTATAAAGGGACTCTGAATAGGAAGAATGAGGTAAAATACTCAAATCCTCTGAACAAGGCAAGGTTAAATCTCCCAAGCGACTCAGAACAGCGTTCCTTTTCAGTTTGGTCAAATAGGCATGACCTCTATCTTCCAGTAAATCATAGAGTTTTGGGCTCACAAAACCGCTATCCATACGAAAAATCAGATGGTCAAACTGCTCTAAAATGGGGTGAATAAGGGCATCTGCTCCTTCTGAACAATAGCGATTTCCAGAACGTAACTGGGCATTCAGACAATAGCCAGTCTGGCTTTCAAAGGCATAAAGGGGATGATAAGCTGTCACCTGATAATGAGCATTATAGTCGGCTCCCTCTTGATGCCCATAAGTGGTAAAATGAGTGGAATCCACATCAACGATAAGACTGGGTTGGCTTTGCATTTGTAAAAAGAGTTGAACCAGTTCAAAGTTTAGTCTTCGCAAGCTCCCAACAGTTGCTTCTGTTGAACGTGACAGAAAGCGAGACAAGGTTGGTTGAGACGCAACTTGTCCAGTTTCCAACAGTTTTGGAAAATAAGCATCTGATTTTAATTTCTTACAGGCATAGTCTATGTCATAGCCTGTAAGGATTTGAAAGAGAAATTGGATGACAATATCGGCATCCGAATAGTGATAATAGCGTCGTTTATCATCGCTCACAAGATGTTTTGAAATAGTTTCTTTTAGATTCAACTTTGTGAAGAGTTCTTTGAAGAGCAGAAGACCAGCTTGATTGGTCAGATTTCCACCATCGAAAGAAAAGTGTGATAAAGTATTGTTTTTCGTAGATTTATTTTATATACTGGTCATTGGAATTTCCTTTGTTTTGATTTTGTTTTCGATTATATCATAAAGGAGAAACTCCCTTTTGTCCAGTAAAAACAGCACCCAATGGGTGAAAAGAGAAAGCACCTAGAATCCTCGGTTTCATATCGATTCTGGATGCTTTTTGTGTTAGGTGTGAATAATTGGGGGAGAAAGAGATTGAAGATTGTCAAAAACAGATGAATGAATATATAGACGAGTATGAACATCAAGTGAGGAGATTGGAGAAATTAGTTAACACTATAAATTTTGCAATTGATAGTAAAGAGAGAGGCTTCAACATCCCATTAGAGTAATTTAAATGTATTTTAATTGTTACAGAAATCGTGATAAAATGATTAGCAGTAGTAGATTGGAGGAAATAGTGTGGGAAGCTTATTAGCTACTCGAATTAAGAGCAGAAGAAAAGAATTGAAATTATCTCAGAAAGAGTTAGCTGAAGGAATTTGTAAGCAAGGTCAGATTAGTCGTTTGGAGAACGGAGAATATACTCCAGGTTCAGAATTATTGCATCAACTAGCTAAAAGACTTAGTGTTAGTATGGATTATTTTTTTTGACGAGCAAATTTTGAATGAGAGTACAGAACTTATTGAGTTTAAAAAAATAGTTATAGTTGCTTAGTTTCAAACAAGCATGTTATAATAAAGCTATGGCATATAGTACAGATTTTAAACAGCGAGCATTAGATTACATCAAAGAGGGGAACAGCCATGTCGAGGCAGCCAAGGTTTTTGATGTCGGCGTCAGAACTCTCTTCA
>NZ_VMLA01000145.1:0-6469 GCF_013276425.1 Streptococcus sp. 3874
GCACAGCACAGCACAGCACGCAGGTGAAAACTCTGGACTTGAGAAATTAACTCTCACTTCAAAAGATGTTTTTACAGATAATATTTCAAAAATTGGTCAACTTTTTCCTGAAGTTCTGACGGAAAAGAGGGATGAATACGGCAGATTACGTCCTGCGATTGACTTTGAGAAGCTTAAACAGTTTTTATCAGAGGAAATTGTGGATGGTCGAGAATCCTATGAGTTTACTTGGGTTGGAAAGCGTGAAGCTATTGCAGAAGCTGGGCGACCAACTACTAAAACCCTAAGACCAGATCTTGATGAAAGTGTTGACTTTGAAAACAGTGAAAATGTCTTTATTACTGGAGATAATTTAGAAGTCTTGAAAATCTTACAAGAATCCTATCTAGGAAAAATAGATATGATTTATATCGATCCACCCTATAATACAGGGAAAGACTTTGTATATTCTGATAAGTTCCAAAAAACAGATGAAGAGTTGAAGGAAGAGATGGAACTTTTGGATGAAGAAGGACGCCAGGTAGTTGGGCTTACAAAAAATGAAAAAACTTCGGCCCGTTATCACTCAGACTGGCTTAATATGATGTATCCACGCCTCCGCCTAGCTCGTAACCTCCTCAAGGATTCAGGTGTTATCTTTATTTCTATCGATGATAATGAACAAGCTAACCTCAAAGCTATCTGTGATGAGATATTTGGGGAAGAGAATCTCGTTCAAACGATTGCTTGGAGAAGAAGTGATAATCAGCCTAATATAGGTAAAGCTGCTAGAGTAAAAGAATATATATATGTGTATTCAAAGGATTATTCTAGAGTTACATATGGACGGTTATCACTTTCAGATACAGCTAAGAAAGAATATGCTTATGAAGATTCAAAAGGAAAATATGGGAGAGGCATCCTACGTGATGAAGTTCGAGGAAGGTTTAATTATGAAATTCTAAGTCCTGCTGGAAAAGTACTTATGGGACCATGGATGGTTTCGGAAAAAGATTTTCACCAACTTTTAAAAGATGACAAAATTCATTGGCCAGAAAATGGAGGAGTTCCAAGAACAAAGATATATTTAAGTGATGCAATGAAGAATGGTCAACTATCTAATGATTTTTGGAATGTAGAGTTTGGAACAAATCAACGTGCCAATACTGAAATTAAGAAGTTATTTGATTTTAGAGTATTCGATTTTTCTAAGCCGACAAAACTATTATTAAATTTGTTAGGATTAGGTGCAAGTATAGAAACCGCCCTTATTCTTGATTTCTTCGGTGGTTCTGGTACTACGGCAGACGCAGTTATGCAACTGAATGCTGAAGATGGTGGAAATCGTAAGTTTATCTTATGTACTTTGGATGAAGAAGTAGCGGATAAGTCTGCTGCTAAAGAAGCAGGTTATGAAACTATTGATCAGATTTCACGTGAGCGGATTCGTCGTGCTGCTGCCAAGATTCAGGAGGAGCATCCTGAGTTGGTTGGCAAGCAGGACTTTGGATTTAAGGCTTATAAGTTAGACTCTTCTAATTTCAAAGATGTTTCAGCTCGGCCAGATCAATTTATCCAAGGAGAACTTTTTGATAGTGTATCCAATATCAAGGAAGGACGTACTGGGCTTGACCTACTTTTCCAAGTTATGCTGACATGGGGCATGGAATTGTCATTAGCTATTGATTGGGAGAAAGTAGCAGGAGCAGAAGTTTATGATGTAGATCAAGGATCACTCATGGCTTGTTTTGAAGATGAAATCTCTGAAGAAGTTATCCGTCACATCGCTCAAGCACAACCACTCCGTACTGTTTTCCGTGATAGTTCATTTGCCAATTCAGCAGATAAAATTAACGTAAGTGAAATATTTAAAGAATTATCACCTCATACGAAAGTGAAGGTGGTGTAGGCGATGTTCTATCAGCTGACAACTGATAATTGGATAAGTATCGGAGGGATTATAGTAGATTCGATTGCGATTATTGTTTCTATCAGCATTGCAATCTGGGTTACTAGACATGCTTTTAAAGATAACTTAAAACAACATTTATTTGAAAAAAGGATGATATTGTATAGTGATTTTGTTCTACTTTTGGAATACTTGCTTGCAAATCATACAGTTTCTAATCTAAAAAAGCAACATAAGGCAATTGATGAAAATATAACTAAATTATATTTTTTATCTAATAAGGAAATGTATAGTTTAGCCATAGAATTCATTCAAGAACTTGAAGATACTATCAAGAAAGTTGAAGACGGAAAGATACAAGAAGATAATCAAAAACTTATTTCTATTTGTCTTGTACTTAGTGATGCAATGAAGTGGGAAAAAGAGTATTTTAACGATATTACATCATCAAAAGTGAAAGAAATTAAAAAGAAATATAATATGGCGTAACTATTAAATATAGTTATAGATGTGAAATAGTTTATGTGAATTTAATAAAAAGAATATAGAATTATGAAACTACAATTTAAAAAACAACAATTTCAGTTGGATGCGGTTAGTGCCATTGCAGATTTATTTCAAGGGCAAGCCAAACATACTGGAGTTCAGTATATGGCGGATCCAGGTCGTCTCAAGTCAGATGAGGTAGATTTGGTTTTAGATGCTTATCGAAATGCACCGATTCAATTGAGTCAAACAAGTATACGAGAAAATGTTCATACTATGCAAACTCGTTATGGTTTGCGTCCTTCTGATAAACTATCGATTGATATGATTGCTGGACGAGAAGCTTATAATTTTTCCATAGAGATGGAGACGGGAACAGGGAAGACCTACACGTATATCCGTACAATTATGGAGTTGAATAAACGCTATGGCTGGCTTAAATTTGTCATTGTCGTTCCAAGTGTAGCCATTCGTGAAGGGGTTCTCAAGTCTCTACAGATCATGTCAAGTCACTTTCAGATGGAGTATGGGAAGCAACCACGCTATTTTGTCTACGATTCTTCACGTTTAGGTGATTTGGATAGTTTTGCCAATTCGTCAGACCTTCAAATCATGGTCATCAACTCTCAAGCCTTTAATACAAAAGGCAAAGATGCGCGACGGATTCATTCTGAACAGGAAAGTTTCCGTTGGCGCCGTCCAATTGATGTCTTGGCAGCTATGAATCCGATTATGATTATTGATGAACCTCAGTCTGTTGAAGGGAAACAGACAAAGGAAAGACTAAAAGATTTTAAGCCATTATTTACACTACGTTATTCGGCTACCCATAAAGAAAAACATGATATGGTTTATAGATTGGATGCCATGGATGCTTACAATCAAAAATTAGTGAAGAAGATTGCGGTTAAGGCTATTGAGCAAACTGGGACGACCGGGACACAAGGATATCTATATCTACAAGAAATCATTCCACAAAAAACAGGAGCACCCAAAGCAAAAATTGAGTTTGAAGTAAAAACGCAGTCAGGTGTTAAGAGGAAATTGAAGGTGGTGGAAGAACCCTTTGATTTGTATGCTGAATCGGGGAATTTATCTGCTTATAAAGGAATGACCCTTAGTCACTTTGATGCAAGAGAGAACAAACTTCAAGTTGGTGTGACGCAAGAACTTCATGTCGGTGAAGTGATAGGGGAAGTGGATGAGTCTAGCATCAGAAGAATTCAAATCCGAGAGACTATAAAAAGTCATCTCGAAAAAGAAAGTAAACTGTACAATCGAAGAATTAAAGTATTATCCCTATTTTTCATCGATGAAGTGGCCAAGTATAAACAATATGATGAACATAATGATGCCTATAATGGTGAATACGCTCAGATTTTTGAAGAAGAATATCGAAATCAAGTAAACCAGTTTATCCGAACACAGGAACCAACTCCTTATCGTAGATATTTGGAGGCTAATCTTGAAGGAAATTCAGTTCATGCTGGTTACTTTTCGGTAGATAAAGTGAAGAAGTCAGATAAGACCATTTTCGTAGATTATAAATCTGCCAGTGAAAAGAAAAGTAATCTTTCAAATGACACCGATGCCTATGACTTGATTATGAGGGACAAGGAGCGTTTGTTGAGCTTTGAAGAGCCAGTTCGTTTCCTATTTTCTCACTCAGCTCTAAAAGAGGGATGGGATAATCCTAATGTCTTTCAAATCTGTACGCTGAAGCAATCTTCAGCAGAAACCCGTAAACGTCAAGAAATCGGTCGTGGTATGCGTTTGGCAGTTGACCAAAACGGAATTCGTCAGGATTTTGAACTCTTAGGAAATGATGTTCATGAAATCAATAAACTGACAGTAATTGCAAATGAAAGCTATGAACAATTTGCTAGAAATCTACAAGAAGAAATCAAAGAACTCTTAGCAGAACGTCCTGTAAAAGTGGATGTTACTCTCTTTACGAATAAAGTTCTAACGAATCAAGAAGGTCAAACAATACGAATTACCAAGGAACAAGCAGATTCGATTCATTTTGATTTGATTCGACAAGGCTATATAGATCGTGAAGGACAATTAACCACAGAATATTTTACTGCAAAAGAAAATCATCAGTTACAACTGTCTGAAACGCTAGCAGGTTATGAGGATAATCTGGTAGAGATATTGGAGAGCGTTTATCATGCAGGACAGTATGAAATTGAAAATGCGAATAATGCGGTAATTCAATTCTCAAATGAGGTCAATCAAGAAAATATTGCCCGAAAAGAATTCTTAAATCTCTGGAAGCAAATCAATCGAAAGACAAGCTATCAAGTAGAGTTTGATGATACGGAGTTGGTAAAACATTCGGTTGACTATATCAATGAGAAATTAGTCGTTAGCAAACCAAGCTTTCATATAACTCAAGCAAGCGCTACTGAGATGAGTAAGGAAGAAGGACTCCATCTGATAGTGGCTGAAAATAATCGCCAACAAGAATATCTAACGGATTCGCAGATTATGACCAAATATGATTTGCTAGGGGAGATTGCTGAGCAGACTGGTTTAACTCGTAAATTGGTTGCGGAAATATTAAGTAAAATCTATGTCTACCAATTTGACAAGTTTAAACAAAATCCAGAAGAGTTTATTCTTAAGGTTTCAAAGCTTATTAATGAACAAAAAGCAAGTCAAATTATCAAGCATATTCAGTATAATGTGTTAAATGAAGAGTATGATATGGACTTGTTTTATGACAATCCTGAAACTGCTAACAGATCAGATGATCACTTACTTGAATCCAAAAAAGGGATTTACAATTTTGTAAAAGTTGATTCAAATACGGAGAAGACGTTTAAAGAATCTTTGGAACAATACGAGGATGTTCGTGTTTATGTGAAGTTACCAGGGAAGTTCAGTATTGCGACTCCACTTGGAAACTATAACCCTGACTGGGCAATCGCCTTCCGTGAAGGTAGTGTCAAGCATATCTATTTTGTTGCAGAAACAAAAGGCTCTATGTCTAGTCTTCAATTAAAACAAGCTGAGCAAGCAAAAATTTCCTGTGCGCGTGCTCATTTTAAAGCGTTAGCTCAAGCTGGATTGATTAATGATCAGCACATCTATGATGTGGTTTCAAGTTATGAGGAATTATTAAATATTGTAAGATAGGGAGGTAAAAGAAATGGAATTTATTGTATATCGTAAGGGAAGAGAAGTAGCTGTTTTTCAACGTAGGAGTGATGCAGAGAGATATGTGCACTCTAGAACTGGATTTTTTGGTGAACCAGATGCTTACTATCAGATTGAACAAAGAGGTTGTTATTTGACAGAAGCAGCTGTAACTTACAAGGGATTGGCAGATGACTGTGATGAATTGATGACTTTGCGAAAATTCAGGGATTCTTATCTAGCTTTTAAAGATGGTGGTCAGGAGGAAATTGAATCCTACTATAAGATGGCTCCTCAGATTGTTGCCAAGTTAGAAGAACATTCAAATCGTGAGGAAATACTAGAGTCTATCTGGTCAGGACTTGTCTTACCTTGTGTTTCCTTGATTAAAATAGGAGAGAATCAAACTTGCCATCAATTGTATAAAACATATACACTAGAATTGTCTCAAAAAGTGGTCCAATAAAACGAGTAGAGTATAGGAAAAGAGTTCGGGTCCTCGCTAACTTGTATAGTGAAGAGACCCCCTATTCTATTTAGATCCCCAATACCAAAACAAACGTGTCAAACTAATCACTAATAGAACATACTTGGAAGATTTTGAATGGAATGATGAAGATACAAAGGAAGCCAATTTCTCTAGCTGGCTTGATGAAATGGTAGGATTGTAAGGGGGGATTTTTACCCCTTGGGTTTTAAGAGTATATATAATTAAGATAAACTAAAAAGACTAACACAAAAAAAGAAAGTAGAGAAAAGAAAATGAAGTTATTAAAGGGTTTGGGCTTTGCCTTGGTATTGTTTTACATGGTTATATTTATTGGAGTAAACTTTGTGACTGTTGGGGTTGATAATGATAAAAAAGAAGAAACAACAAAAGAGATACAAAGGTATGAATTGTTAGACTAGACTAAAATAAAAAAGCATTATACAATAGTAATATGAAATCAA
>NZ_VMLA01000146.1:0-766 GCF_013276425.1 Streptococcus sp. 3874
CGTCAATTCTATCTAAAGTTTCGTCACTAACCTTGATTTTTCCGCAAGGATCCAGTTCGTTTATGTAAATAATTCTGTCTTTACTAATCGTTTTTATCTGATCACATTTTGCGTAGGAAATTTTATTAAATCGTTGATAATGGTTAACAAGATCTTTTAATTTTCTATTAGTGTTTTCCACTTTTTCCATCCCTGCACCGTTGTCATAGATTTCTTTAGCTGATTCTGAATTGTAAGCATCTCCGTATTGAATCAAAAATTCCTGATATATTTCTTCTGCACTCCCTAAATCAAAAGGAGTAATTTCTGTAAGTGCATAGTGAATGATCGAAAAATAATCAAAACCAATTTTGTCAAGAATAGGTAATAAGAATCTTTTGGATTTTTGCTGTATAACTTCGTCAATCATAACAGAAAACTTTTTTTCTTTTGAACTAATTGGAAGTACCGTCAGATTCCTTGATTTTGGAGAATCATTTTTATTTAGGACAACAGCCCAGTGTCTATTTGATAATTCAGAGCCAATATTGATTCCAAAATCTACAAAGATTAAAGAACCACGTTTCAGAACATTGTAACTCTTGCTAGTGTTTTGTGTTTCTGACAAGAATAGATTAGATTCTTTTTCTAGCCAATTAGGCAAAAATCGGAATTTATTATTATTTTTAAATGTTGAATGAACTTTCTCAAAGTTTTTTGAAGCCTTTAAAATCTGTTTATTTTGTATTGTCATTTATTCCCCTCTATACACCCCGATAACTGCATA
>NZ_VMLA01000147.1:0-1584 GCF_013276425.1 Streptococcus sp. 3874
TCATTATAGAACTTTCAATTATCACATTCGAATTACATTTTATTTTGGAAAACGTTTCCTTTGTTTTCAAATTGCTAAAAAAGTGGTACAATATAGGATAGCTTACTATTATCTGAATCAGCTGATTTGGAGAGAAAGGATTCATTTTGAAATCAATAGGCTTTATTGAAAAGCTGAAGGGGTTGTCTAGTAAAGAGCTGATTTTATTGGGAATTATCCTGAGTATCTTTTTGCCCTTTTATCTTTTTGTAGTTGTATTCTGTTTATATATTATCAGTTTGATTTTTACAGGAGACATGAAAAGTATTCTTCAGAAAATGGGGGAGCATCCGATGCTGCTTCTTTTTCTTGGCTATAGTACTGTTATATCCATTCTTGCACAAAATTGGATGGGTCTTGTGGCTTCAGTAGGAATGTTTTTGTTTGCTATTTTATTTTTGCAATATCAGTCGATTTTATCACATAAATTCTTTCGATTAATTTTGCAGCTCGTCTTGTTTGGTAGCGTCTTGTCAGCTGCTTTTGCGAGTTTAGAACATTTCCAAATTGTGAAGAAATTCAACTATGCTTTTCTTTCACCCAATATGCAGGTGTGGCATCAGAATCGTGCAGAAGTGACCTTCTTTAATCCTAATTATTATGGAATTATTTGTTGTTTCTGTATCATGATTGCTTTCTATCTATTTACAACGACCAAGTTGAATTGGTTGAAAGTATTCTGTGTGATTGCAGGCTTTGTTAATCTCTTTGGATTGAACTTTACGCAAAATCGAACTGCCTTTCCTGCTATTATCGCTGGAGCAATCATCTATCTCTTTACGACTATTAAAAACTGGAAGGCCTTTTGGCTTAGTATTGGGGTATTTGCGATTGGCTTGAGCTTCCTCTTTTCCAGTGATTTGGGAGTTCGGATGGGGACTTTAGATTCTTCTATGGAAGAACGAATTTCTATTTGGGATGCTGGGATGGCCTTGTTTAAGCAAAATCCTTTTTGGGGTGAAGGGCCATTGACCTATATGCACTCGTATCCTCGGATACATGCTCCTTATCATGAACATGCTCATAGCCTTTATATTGATACGATTCTGAGTTACGGAATTGTGGGGACTATTTTATTAGTTTTGTCTTCTGTTGCTCCTGTTCGCTTGATGATGGATATGAGTCAGGAGTCGGGGAAACGTCCGATTATCGGCCTTTATCTATCTTTCCTTACAGTGGTTGCTGTGCACGGAATTTTTGACTTGGCTCTCTTCTGGATTCAGTCAGGCTTTATTTTCTTGCTAGTTATGTGCAGTATTCCATTGGAGCATCGAACTTTGGTATCGGACATGACGGATTAAGTTTTATAAGATTAAAATTCTTCTACCTTGGGTAGGAGATTTTTTTATACGATGGGCATGTCGTGCATCTGAGGTGTAAGTCCTCTGTAGAGATTCACTATCGGTGAATATAGTGAAATGAGATAAGAACAGGATGAATCAATCAGGACAGTCAAATAGATTTCTAACAATGTTTTAGAAGTAGAGGTGTACTATTCTAGTTTCAATCTATTATACAATAGCGCTCCCTCGTCCTTATGCAGGG
>NZ_VMLA01000148.1:0-3508 GCF_013276425.1 Streptococcus sp. 3874
GCTCGCTGTTTAAAATCTGTACTATATGCCATAGCTTTATTATAACATGCTTGTTTGAAACTAAGCAACTATAACATTTTCCAAGGTAAATAATTAGAATGGTGTTCTAATACAGACACGCCTAATTTACCTTTATTATATTTTATAGACCTACTAAGTAAGTTATAAGCCTCCGTAGCACTTTTAGTGAAAAGCACATTGTAGTTACTGGCACTTAGAAAATTTTTAATTTTTTTCTTAACAGCCTCATATTCATTAGAAAAAATTAAATCATTTTTTGAATTATGTCTCTTAATGTTTATTGGAATTCCTGAATAAACTTCTGTTAATTTATTAACAACAGCTTTTGGCTTGGGAACTGTAGCTGCATTATCAAAATAAATAATATCTGATGTTTGAAAAGAAAATAAATTCCTCAACATATTTCACCACTTTGAAAATCTACTACCATTAAAAATTTCTACTTCCTAAGATTTAAAATTCGATTTATGTAATACATTGTATTGGCACATCTTTTTGGGAAATACAACTGAACCATTTAATACTACTACAGAAACTTCATCACTACTATGGCTTCTGCTGACTTCTCATGATTCCTTGTTACTATGCTTTAGGCGCTCATGAAACCTCACGGAATCAGTCCCAGATTTTTCTTCCTTTATAACAGAGGACGTTAAAAGGTTACAGTGAAAATAGGAAATCGGACGCAGAGTCTTTGGACTCTAGGAAGATTTATCTTTTTCACACAAACCTTAGTCCGAATTCAATTACTTTCATGACTTACAGATATAAGTTACGACTACCTATTTAAACTTTAGAGTTCTTGGCTATCTCATCTGCTAGATAGGCTTTCCTAGCACCTCTCTGTTCCTAGAACCAGGATTTCGCTATTCTTTCCTCTAACGTTTTTTACTCTAACGTCAGGGTCTATCTCCAGACCGTCTTCGTCCGCTACCTCACGATAGTCAGGATTGAGGGGCGCTGTTGGGTTCATCGGTAGCTAGTGCCCACAGAGGACTTGTTCCTCAGATGTAGGCCATGACCCGTCGTACCTAAAAAACTATCCGACCTTAACTTAAGACCAGATAGTTCATCATTTTTATTTTTCAGCTGTAAGGGCAGCCATTGTGATGTAGTTGTATGGTTTGTTGAAGTGTGGCAAGAAGAAGAGGTCTGTCAATGCCAATTTATCAATTGTTACATGCTCTTGGATAGCAAGTGAGAACATGTGAATTCCCATGCTGATTGAAATATCGTGTGAAACCATTTGGGCACCAAGAATTTCACGGCTATCTTTGTCAAAGACAATCTTAATCGCTACTTCATGGTTATCGTGTTTCATGAATTCTGGTTTTTGAAGATCGTTAAATCCTGTCTCAGTCGCATTGTAACCTGCAGCTTTTGCTTTTTCAAGAGTCAAACCAGTTGAAACCATGTGAAGACCATAGATTGAGATACCGTTTGAACCTTGAACACCGATTCCTTCCAATTCATGTCCACAAGCATTGTAGGCACCAACGATACCAGTACGAACTGCGTTTGAAGCAAGGGCGATGTAGCTTGTGTCTTTACGAGCATTATCATAGACAGTCGCACAGTCACCAACTGCAAATACACCTGGAATTGAAGTTTCTTGTTTCTTATCTACAAGGAAAGCACCATTTCGGAAGAGTTCAATCTTACCGTCAGCAAGAGCTGTGTTAGGACGGAAACCAACCGCAAGAACAACCATATCCACATCAAAAGTTTCTTTATCGGTAATCAAGCGTTCAACTTTACCGTCACCTTCGATTGCTTTAACAGTTTGACCAAGAGCCAAGCGGATGTTGTGGTCTTCCAAGTTCTTCGCCATCATTTGTGTAAAGTCTTTGTCATAGTAACCGTTCAAGACAGTATCAACGATATCGACAAGGACAACTTCTTTTCCAAGACGCTCAAAGGCTTCAGCAAGTTCAACACCAATGTAACCACCACCAACAACGGCGATACGGTCAAGGTGTTGGCTCTTGTCAGCAAGTTTATTGATCACTTCTTCAGCGTTTTGGTACAATTTCACGAATTGTACGTTTTCAAGAGTTGCTTTAAATTCGCGGTTTCCTTTAAGAATTTCAACACCTTCTATTGGTGGCAAGATTGGTGTAGAACCTGTAGCGAAAATCAATTTCTCGTATGATTCTTTGTGCTCTTTTCCTTCAACTTCGGCTGTGACTACTTTGTTATCATAGTCGATTGAAAGAACAGGTGAGTTCATGTAAACCTTAGCACCTTTAGCTTCCAATTTTTCTTTATCAGAATAGAACAAGCCTTCAGCACCGTCAATTTGATTACCAATCCAAAGAGCCATTCCACATCCTAGGAAAGAGATGCTAGAGTTTTGGTCAAATACAACAATTTCGTTCTCATTTCCAAAATTATCCAACATAGTATTAATACATGCTGTACCAGCATGGTTAGCACCGACTACAACAATTTTACTCATAAAAAATTTCCTACTTTCATTCTAAATTTACCTTACTAGTATACCATTTATTGTCAGCGTTTACCAGAGGTTTGCTATTACTTTATCATTTTTTATCAAAAACAATTCTCCATTTATCCTAATTTCAAGCCTAATGAATTTTTTTAAGCATATTTCTTGACTTTTTCCAAATTTAATTTATGAAAATTCTAGCTTTATGGTATTATAATAACATGAAAATAAAATACAAGGTCTTCCATTTATATAATTATTTGATATTGCAACTTATTTTCTACAAAAGAAAAAAGTTGCTAGCTTGCCTCTTCGTTCACATTCTGAACTCCTAACGGGAACCACTATCACTATTTCATTAGTTAATGAGTGAGCAGATATCTTACTCCAAAAATCCTTTGATTTGCTCAAAAAGCTTGAATACCATTTCAATGCCAATAGTCAAGAATCTGAGTTGATGGAAATCAATTATCAAGCAGGAATAGCCCCCGTCACTGTTCATCCAGACCTGTTTGAACTGATTTCACTTGGTTTAGAGCATAGCCTAGCACTCTATAGCCAGCTCAACATCAGTATTGGTCCCCTAATTCAAACCTGGCGCATTGGTTTTTCAGATGCCAAAGCTGCACAACCTCAAGAAATTGAAGCGGTGCTGTCTCTAATCAATCCTCATGATATCGAGTTAGATTCTTCTACTTCCATTGTATTCTTAAAGCAGAAAGGAATGAAAATCGATTTAGGTTGTTTAGTCAAGGGTTATAGTGCAGATAAAGGGTGCCCAATTTCTTAGAAAAGAGGGTATGACTTCTGCCTTGATCAATCTGGGAGGGAGTATCCTGACCATTGGAAAAAATCAGACAAGAGGGGATAACCCTTGGCAAATCGAGATTCAAGATTCAGCCAATCCGAGGGGAAATCACTTAATGACCATTCCCGTTGTCAATCAATCTGTCGTGACTTCAGGCATTTATGAACGTCACCTGACAGTCGATGGACAAGATTACCATCACATTTTTGACAATAGACTTCCTGCAAAAC
>NZ_VMLA01000149.1:0-579 GCF_013276425.1 Streptococcus sp. 3874
ATACTCAATTGTTTTCAAAAAGCAACCTTGTCCATTGTCTGCTGACAGTGGACTTTAAAACGCTTTTTTCCAGTCCTTGAATAACTTCTTGAAGCTTATCAATGACGGCTTCCAATGTTTGGAAAGCCTTGTTTTTAAAACCTCGTTTTCGAATTTCTTTCCAGACTTGTTCAATAGGGTTCATTTCTGGTGTATAAGGTGGGATAAAAGCCAACTCAATATTACTTGGAATCTCTAAGGTACTTGATTTATGCCATATAGCATTATCCATGACAAGTAAAATATAGTCATCTGGATAAGCTTGTGAGACTTGCCGTAGAAATTCATTGATCCACTCAGTATTGCATCCTCCAGCAATGAGGAAAAAGGAATCTCCTGTCTGAGCATCTACTGCCCCATAACAATAGCGATATTCTCGCATATAATGACTAGGAATGCTAGGTCGGATTCCTTGAGGAGCCCAACAAGAACTCATCTTACTGATTCTTCCGAAACCAGCTTCATCTTGGTACATCAAACGTACTTTGTTATAAGTCCCCTCTTCTTTAAAGCGCTTACTTAAGGTCTCGAATGTAGATT
>NZ_VMLA01000015.1:0-3912 GCF_013276425.1 Streptococcus sp. 3874
TTGTTATGACGCGCTTACTCTTTTTCGAATAAATAAATAGAATAATCAAATCTAGATTAAAAAATGTGCTATAATGAAAGGAGAAGCAATATGGCTGTACGTCATCCGGGCATTAGCCCGACCAATGATTTGGTTGCTAAGAAGATTTTTAGCAATCCGGAAATCACTTGTCAATTTATTCGCGATATGCTGGATTTACCAGCCAAAAATGTGACCATTTTGGAGGGAAGTAACATTCACGTCTTGCCTTCCCTGCCCTACTCGGCTCAGGATTTCTATACCAGTATAGATGTTTTAGCTGAACTAGATAATGGTACTCAAGTAATCATTGAGATTCAAGTCCATCATCAGAATTTTTTCATCAATCGCCTGTGGGCTTACCTTTGCAGTCAGGTCAATCAAAATCTTGAAAAAATTCGTCAACGAGAAGGTGATACTCATCAGAGTTATAAACACATCTCACCAGTATACGCTATCGCAATTGTGGATAGTAACTACTTCTCAGATAACTTGGCTTTTCATAGTTTTAGCATGCGAGAGGATAGGACAGGTGAGGTTTTAACAATTACAAACAATGGACAGGAAAACCATCTGGTTAAGATGGCATTCTTGGAACTAAAAAAATATAGAGAAACCAGCAAAGACGAGGTTCGCAAGCCATGGTTGGAGTTTTTCGGGAATAAACCCTTTACCCAAGAACCTGAGCGAGCCATCAGCCAAGCAGACCAACTGCTAGATTACAAGAGCTGGTCCGAGGAGGACAGGGAGATGTTTAGTCAACTACGTATGCGAGAAGAACAAGCCTTATTAGCACAGGACTATGCCTTGGAACAAGCTGAAGAAAAAGGGTTGGAGAGAGGTCGTGCAGAGGGGCTTGAACAGGGATTAAAAGTAGGTTTAGTAAATCTAGTCCGCCAAGGTCTTCTGACTTCTGAGGTTGCTAGCCAGCAGTTGGGCATAACCGTCGCTGAGTTTGAGGAGCTATTGAAAAAATACAAATAAGCCCTAAAAAAATACAGAGAAACCAGCAAAGACGAGGGTTGCAAGCCGTGGTTGGAGTTTTTTGTAACTCTCTATCTCCTAGATAGGGTTCGATAAAATACAGTGATTTCGGAGTTAGCTAGTTAGGTCATTTGTAAATCAAGTAAGCCTAAGAGAAGTAGTGATCTTAGAAAAACTGGAGCTGGCTAGCTAATAATCTAATCTATACGAATCCCTAAGCAAGGGGTTTGAATCTATAAACTGGCCTATGATTTAGTTTTATCCATAAATGATAAAAAAGAGGGTATGGCGTGGCTACTACAGAAGAGCGGCTTTTTAATCATACAATGCTAGGATTTGTTTTTATCAATTAGCTTTTGATGTGCTTAACATCAGGGGGAAACACTTCGAAACAAACTGTAACTAAAATGTTATCAAATTGTAATAAAACCTTGATTTGTATATGTTTCTCAAGACAGAATCGTCAGGAAGCTTGATAGAATAGCTTTGTACAGCCTATCCATATATATATATATATATATATATATGGATAGGCTGTCTTTTTCTTGATACTAAGTGAGATAAAGAAGTCAAATGATTATCTTTTTAAAGTAATTTAAGGTATAATAGTTTAGTCATATCAGGTTGAATGATTGAGTGCATTTTTGATTAACAAAGCAAACCTTTGCATTGTGTTACAGTTATGGACTCAGTAATTACACTTGAAAAAATTTAAACTAAAAAGGGGAACATCTAATATGTTTTATAGTGAGAAGGACGATAGAGAAAAACAATTACGTTTTTCGATTCGGAAGGTTAGTTTTGGAGCGGCCTCGGTAGCCGTGGCGGCGCTGTATCTCTTTATGGGAAGTGGAGCGGTATCTGCTGAGGAAGCACAGGCCGTACAGTCAAATGAGAAGGTGGCAGCTGATAAGGATTCGGAAACAGAGAAAAAATCAGAGGAACAGCAGCCAACCTACGCTGCTCCTGCTGCAAAGGAACAAGGATCTGCAACCAATACTGAAGCAGGGGATGAAGGCAAGCAAGAGAGTCATCCAGGGACCAAAGAGGAAGAAGCAAGCAACAAGCCAAAAGTACGTAAAAGACGTGATGCACCTGCCCCAACAGCGACTCCAACCGATGACGACCCAGATGCAAATCAAGTGTATACAGCTCCAGGAGATGATGCAAGTGTAGACGATTTGGCGACTAAATTAAAAGATTTGCCTGAAACAGTAGAGAATGAGAAAAAACTTGCTAAAATAGACGAGATCGGTAGTAGGACAAATATAGATCAAGGTAAAGTTAGTGAACTGAATGAATTTGGTGGTTGGAAGGCAGTTTCAGCAGAGGGCAAAGAAGGAAAATTTGCTGTTGCAAGAAAGACAGCTGACGGGGTCTTTCCTATTGAAACTGTGAATGTTACGAGAAATCGACAATCGTATACAGCACATGTCGAGGAAAATTCGTTTGATCGTTCTCACGAGTATATACTACTTCTTTCTCAAGTTAGAACATATGCGACTAGAAATGAAGAAACATTTGATAAAAGTGATTTTAAGGATATAGATCAAAATGGAGGGCATGGAGAAGCGCAACAAATTTCTAAAGGGCTAAAAGGCTTTAATGGGATAGAAAAAACTTATAAAGCCTATTCTTCATCTACAGGAACAGGAGTTAATATTTCTTTTAAAACAGGTTTTACAGGAGATATTGATGGTTATAAAGCGGGATATGAAGTTAAGGTGATTGCAAAACTTGAAGATGGGAGTATGATAACTATCTATCAGGAAGAGTTTCGTCCTGATAAACATATTAATGATATGAATAAGAAGGTAGTCTCAGTCGATGCTAATGATAAGGTTAAGTTTGATGTCCCAAGAAATTCGAACCCTTCAACAGATAGTCTTAATCAACAGTTGGTAAGGTACAAAAATAGTCAAGGAACTAAAACAGGTACTTTTACTAGTAAACGTATAGTGTTACCTAAAGGTGCCACAGAATATACTGTAAGAATTGCTGCTTCTGATAATTTAAGATTAGGTATGGGATATCAAGTACCTTGGAAACATTATGCTTTACCAATTGTTGGAACAGAGTTTTCAGTTACTCAGGATACTAGCAAAGTAGCCAAGGACTTATCTGAAAAAGTTTATAATAAATTAAACGAACAAAAAGCAGAAGACACAAAATGGTCCACTCCTGAAACCAAGGATGCTTATGAAGCAAAATTGCAAGAAATTAAGGATAAGCTGGCTTCTGAAGATAGTACTACTGGTAATTATAAAGACGTAGTAAGAGATGCTCTAGAAAAACGGAAAACCCTGAATGAAGAATTAAAAATAAAACATAAAGCAGCTGATGAAATAGCAGAAAAAGCAGCAGAGAAATTAGTTATGATAGATGATGATGACACATTATCAGAAAACGAAAAGGATGCAGCTAAAGAAGAAGTTATAGAAAATGCAAAAAAAGCGGCAAACAAAGTTAAAGTAGCTACAGACCAAGCTAGTGTCGAAAAAGCTAAAATGGAAGGGATTGACGCAATAACCAAAGTTACCCCAGTAGGAAGAGATAATGCTAAAGCAGAAGTAGCGAAAAAATTAGCAGACAAATTAGCAGAAATTGACAACACTCCAAACGCAACAAAAGAAGAAAAAGATGCAGCTAAGGAACAAGCTAAAGCAGCAGCAAGAAAAGCAGATGCAGATATTGATGCAGCAACAGACAATGCAGGGGTAGAACAAGCTAAAACGGATGGTACAACAGCTGTAGAAGCAGTAAGTCCAACAGTAGCCGTTAAAGATGCAGCTAAAGCAGAAGTAGCGAAAAAATTAGCAGACAAATTAGCAGAAATTGACAACACTCCAAACGCAACAAAAGAAGAAAAAGATGCAGCTAAGGAACAAGCTAAAGCAGCAGCAAGAAAAG
>NZ_VMLA01000150.1:0-4774 GCF_013276425.1 Streptococcus sp. 3874
ATATGTGCATGGTTACGACAACCACGTGTTTCTTGAAGGAGAGAGTCGAGTCCGAACTCCTCATATTTTTTTACAGTTGGCCAAATCGTTGTTTGATTACAGTCTAAAAGCTCTATAATCTCTTTATAAGATTTACCCATCAGACGAAATAGAACGATTTGAAGGCGTTTATGATATTTAGCTGTACTAGAGTCTTTTAAAAGTGTTTTGATGGTTTGGATTTCTTCTTTAGTTGATTTCATATCACTATTATATAATGCTTTTTGATTTTAGTTTAGTATTAATCGATTGTTCTACTTTTTGCCTCCAAAACCTTGGAAAAGGCTTTCTTTTGTGATATACTTCACATATAAATACAAGAGAGCTCGTCACACTCGACTCTGTTGAAAAAATCAATCCAGTCCCGTTGTCCCTGTTCTCGGTCAATATCAAGGAGGATAGCTATGAAAGCTGTTGTTGTAAATCCAGAAAGCACTGGTGTTGCTGTTGAAGAAAAAGTACTCCGTCCACTTGAAACTGGGGAAGCACTTGTAGAAATTGAATACTGTGGTGTTTGCCACACCGACCTTCACGTTGCTCATGGTGACTTCGGTCAGGTACCAGGACGTGTCCTTGGCCACGAAGGTGTTGGTATCGTTAAAGAAATTGCTCCAGATGTGAAAAGCCTTAAAGTCGGTGACCGCGTCAGCGTTGCTTGGTTCTTTGAAGGATGTGGCACTTGCGAATACTGTACAACTGGTCGCGAAACCCTTTGCCGTACAGTGAAAAATGCTGGCTACTCAGTAGACGGTGGTATGGCTGAACAATGTATCGTAACTGCTGACTATGCTGTCAAAGTTCCTGACGGACTTGATTCAGCCCAAGCTCCTTCTATCACATGTGCTGGAGTAACAACCTATAAAGCTATTAAAGAAGCAAAAGTTGAACCAGGCCAATGGGTTGTTCTTTACGGTGCTGGTGGACTTGGTAACCTCGCTGTTCAATACGCTAAAAAAGTATTCAATGCTCATGTTATCGCAGTCGATATCAACAATGACAAACTTGCCCTTGCAAAAGAAGTAGGCGCTGACATTGTGATTAACGGCCTCGAAGTTGAAGATGTAGCTGGACTCATCAAGGAAAAAACTGATGGTGGAGCTCATTCAGCTGTCGTAACTGCTGTATCTAAAGTTGCCTTCAACCAGGCTGTTGACTCAGTTCGTGCTGGTGGTCACGTCGTCGCTGTCGGCCTTCCTTCTGAAATGATGGAACTAAGTATCGTAAAAACCGTTCTAGATGGAATCCAAGTCATCGGTTCTCTCGTTGGAACTCGTAAAGACTTGGAAGAAGCCTTCCAATTCGGTGCAGAAGGTTTGGTAGTTCCAGTTGTTCAAAAACGTCCAGTAGAAGATGCTGTTGCCATTTTCGACGAAATGGAAAAAGGTCAAATCCAAGGACGTATGGTACTCGACTTCACCCACTAATCTAATAGAAACCTATTTTAAAAGTTGGAAGCTTCTTTCAACTTTTTTATATTAAATTTTTAAATGTGGATTCAATATTACTCCTCAAAAAACTCAATATATCAACATCCAAAAGTAAAAGTTTTTTTAATTTTTTATGATAAATAGTTGCTTTTTACATGAAAACGGTTTATACTTAGACAGTCTTAAAGTTTTCTTAAATGACAACTAAAACAAAAAAGGAGGAATGACAATAATGAGTATCGGAATCATTATTGCGAGCCACGGCGAATTTGCTGCGGGTATTCATCAGTCAGGATCTATGATCTTTGGTGAACAAGAAAAGGTTCAAGTTGTAACCTTTATGCCAAATGAAGGCCCTGATGATCTATACGCTAAGTTTAATAACGCTGTTGCTGCATTTGACGCAGAAGATGAGGTTCTAGTTTTGGCTGACCTTTGGAGTGGATCTCCATTTAACCAAGCTAGTCGCGTGATGGGAGAAAATCCCGAACGTAAGTTTGCCATCATCACAGGACTTAACTTACCGATGTTGATTCAAGCCTACACAGAGCGCCTCATGGACGCTGCTGCAGGTGTAGAAAAAGTCGCTGCTAATATCATTAAAGAAGCCAAAGATGGCATCAAGGCTCTTCCAGAAGAGCTCAACCCAGTTGAGGAAGTTGCAAGCGCTGCAGCTGCTCCAGTTGCCCAAACTGCTATCCCAGAAGGAACTGTTATCGGAGACGGTAAATTGAAAATCAATCTTGCTCGTCTTGACACACGTCTACTTCACGGTCAGGTTGCAACTGCTTGGACTCCAGATTCAAAAGCAAATCGTATCATCGTTGCTTCAGATAACGTGGCTAAAGACGACCTTCGTAAAGAATTGATTAAACAAGCAGCTCCAGGTAATGTCAAGGCTAACGTGGTTCCAATTCAAAAACTGATTGAGATTTCAAAAGACCCACGTTTTGGAGAAACACATGCCCTTATCTTGTTTGAAACACCTCAAGATGCCCTTCGTGCCATCGAAGGTGGCGTGCCAATCAAAACTCTTAACGTTGGTTCTATGGCTCACTCAACAGGTAAAACATTGGTCAATACCGTTTTGTCTATGGACAAAGAAGATGTTGCTACATTTGAAAAAATGCGTGACTTGGGTGTTGAATTTGATGTCCGTAAAGTACCAAATGATTCTAAAAAAGATTTGTTTGACTTGATTAACAAAGCCAATGTCAAATAAGCCATTATTTATGAAAGGATTTTAAACATGTCTATTATTTCTATGGTTTTAGTAGTCGTTGTAGCCTTCTTTGCAGGTCTTGAAGGCATCCTCGACCAGTTCCAATTTCACCAACCACTTGTAGCCTGTACCCTTATTGGGCTTGTAACAGGTCACTTGGAAGCAGGGATTATCCTCGGTGGATCGCTTCAAATGATTGCCCTTGGTTGGTCAAATATCGGTGCTGCTATCGCTCCTGATGCTGCACTTGCTTCTGTCGCTGCTGCCATTATCATGGTTCTTGGTGGTGACTTTACTAAGACAGGTATCGGTGTTGCTCAAGCGGTTGCTATCCCTCTTGCCGTTGCTGGTCTATTCTTAACTATGATTGTTCGTACAATCTCAGTTGGTTTGGTTCATACTGCAGATGCTGCCGCTAAAAAAGGTGACTTCGGCGCTGTGGAGCGTGCGCATTTCATCGCGCTACTTTTCTAAGGACTTCGTATCGCGCTTCCTGCAGCTCTTCTCCTTATGGTACCAACTGAAACTGTACAAAGTATCCTTAGTGCCATGCCAGACTGGCTCAAAGATGGTATGGCTATCGGTGGTGGTATGGTCGTTGCCGTTGGTTACGCCATGGTTATCAACATGATGGCAACTCGTGAAGTATGGCCATTCTTCGCTCTTGGTTTCGTTCTCGCTGCTGTGTCAGATATTACTCTAATCGGATTCGGTGCTATCGGTGTTGCTATCGCTCTTATCTACCTTCACCTTTCTAAAACTGGTGGAAATGGTGGCGGAGGAGCCGCAACTTCTAACGACCCAATCGGCGATATCCTAGAAGACTACTAAGATAAGAAAGGACTGAAAACATCATGACTGAAAAACTTCAATTAACTAAATCAGATCGTAAAAAAGTTTGGTGGCGTTCAACCTTCTTACAAGGGTCTTGGAACTTTGAACGGATGCAAAACTTGGGCTGGGCTTATACACTCATTCCAGCTATCAAAAAACTCTATACTAAAAAAGAAGATCAAATCGCTGCTCTTGAGCGTCACCTTGAGTTCTTCAACACTCATCCATACGTAGCTGCTCCAGTCATGGGGGTTACTCTTGCGCTTGAAGAAGAACGTGCTAACGGTGTGGAAATCGATGACGCTGCTATCCAAGGGGTTAAAATCGGTATGATGGGACCTCTTGCTGGTATCGGTGACCCAGTATTCTGGTTTACAGTACGCCCAATCCTTGGATCTCTCGGTGCTTCACTTGCCCTTACTGGCAATATCTTGGGTCCGCTCCTCTTCTTTGTTGCATGGAACTTGATTCGTATGTCATTCTTGTGGTATGTTCAAGAGATTGGATACAAGGCTGGATCAGAAATCACTAAAGATATGTCTGGTGGTATCCTTCAAGATATCACTAAAGGAGCTTCTATCCTTGGGATGTTCATTCTTGCTGTCCTTGTTCAACGCTGGGTAAATATTAAATTTGCTTTCGATGTTTCTAAAGTTCAACTAGATGAAAAAGCTTATATCCATTGGGATAAATTGCCAGAAGGGTCTAAAGGTATCCAAGAAGCATTCGCACAAGTAGGACAAGGATTGTCTCAAACTCCTGAAAAAGTTACTACTTTCCAACAAAACTTGGATATGTTGATTCCTGGATTATCAGGACTACTCCTTACTTTACTTTGCATGTACTTACTTAAGAAAAAAGTATCTCCAATCACTATTATCCTTGCCCTCTTCGCAGTGGGTATTGTGGCACATGTTCTTCACATCATGTAATCAAGCAACTTAAAAGGAACCAGGTTCTAAAATCTGATTCCTTTTTTCTAGGCTTTTATACTCAATGAAAATCAAAGAGCAAACTAGGAAGCTAGCCGCAGGCTGCTCAAAACACTGTTTTGAGGTTGTAGATAGAACTGACGAAGTCAGCTCAAAACACTGTTTTGAGGTTGTGGATAGAACTGACGAAGTCAGCTCAAAACACTGTTTTGAGGTTGTGGATAGAACTGACGAAGTCAGTAACCATACCTACGGCAAGGCGACGCTGACGTGGTTTGAAGAGTATTAGGAGAAAAAGAATGAAAGAAATAACCTTTGAC
>NZ_VMLA01000151.1:0-2217 GCF_013276425.1 Streptococcus sp. 3874
AGACGAGTCAACATGCCATCACCTGCGAAGAGTTCGTATGGAATCACATGGTTAACACCAGCTGTGAATGGACCGTCACCCTTGGCTTGTTCTAGGTAGGCTGCTGGAACATCGATACTGTCTTTGATGTTGTTTTTAACTGCAGATTTGACATCGCTTCTTGTTACAAGACCGTTCAAGGTAATATTGACTTTACGTTCCTTGACAACCTTATTCAAATTTGGTTTATCACCGGCTGCTTCATAGACAGTCAGGGTAGCTTCATAGGTATTTGTACCATTAGTACGAAGTGTATCTAATAAATCCTGATCTTGCTTACCTGTAGTGTTACCATTCAAAGATACTTGATAGTAATACTTGCCATCAGGTAAATTTTTCACTGGTGGAATTTTTTCATTTTTATCCTTACCATTATCTGACCATGGAGCCTTGTCAGATGCTTTGAGCAAGAGACGAGTCAACATACCATCGCCTGCGAAAAGTTCATATTTAAGCGGTTTGTTTACACCAGCCAAGAAAGGACCGGAAGCTTTGGCTTGTTCTAGATAGCCCGCTGGGACATCGATACTGTCTTTAACATCCTCATCGACAGCTTTTTTAATATCTTCTGGACTTGCTTGTTTCCCATCCACATCAGCTGTATCTACAGCTTCTTTTAAGACATCTGCTAGCTCTGAATTTTCTTGAGCTTCTTCACCTTTTTCAAAAAGTGTATCCAGACGAGAAGGGCTTGTCTCCTCGCTCACTTCAGTTACTTCTGTAGGTGTAGAAAGTGAGTTCGTATTTCCAGCAACGACCTCAGGTTTCGCTTGAGCAAGAACAGTATCTCCCTGAGTTTCTGCTAAGTCACCCTCTTTCGTTCCCGATGTCTCTTCAGGTACAACTTGAGCAGGGGTCGGATTGACCCCATCGGCACGTACAGAACTTGGCTGACCAACTAGGACAAAGAAGCCACTAGCCACAACAACTGAGGCAACACCGACACTGAGACGGCGAATAGACCAACGAGTATATCTTTGATTTGGATTGAATTTCATAGGGTTCTCCTTAGAGTTTTTCTTTATTTGATGACTCTAGTATAATATCCTAAAATTAAAAAGGACTAAGAAAAAGTTAAAATTTTTCTTAAATCCCTCTTATAAAATACTTATATCAATTAAATCCATAAACAGATTTGGTGATTTGATAGACGACATTGGACAGTTTGCGAGCTGGCAAGACTGAATGTTTGGTCAAACGGCTAAGCATGGTCTTACGGATAGCCTGAAAAACCTCTGGATTTTCCTGCTGAATATAGGTCCACAGCTCCCGTTTTTTTGCCAAATGCTCTGCTGTACCTGCTCGATTGAGCAGGGCACTGGAAATCACCGTCGTAATCTCGATATGATTCAGCAGATATTCTCGCATTTTGGGGTGGCTCACTTGGGATAAATCAAGCTGGTCTACCAAGAGTCGATTGACTTTAAGTTGCTGGTCAATGCGCTTAATCATCACTTGCTCATTGACAGACTGGTCCTCACGCCCAATCAAATAACGATAGAAATCGACAGGCAGATAGTACATGGTCTTGACCTGCTGAAGAGGGGTAAAGACAAAGAGATTATCGACATAAAAAGTATGCTCAGGCAGTTGGAACTGGCTAGCACGCAACAAATCTGTCCGATAAATCAGCGAGTGCATCATGATATACTGGCCTTTGGAGAAATTTCCGACCTGGTCCCAGCCAAAAATCTGCCGAACAGGCAAGACTGACTCGTAGCTCATACTCTTCTTACGAGACTGACCTTCCTTTTCGTAAACAAAATTAGTCACAAAGGCGTCAACCTCTTGACCCTTACTCTCAAGTTCCTGCAAGGTTTCAAGAGTTTTCAAGTAGGCACGAGGATCCACCCAGTCATCACTGTCAACTACTTTAAAATAGCGCCCAGAAGCCTCTACCAAGCCACGATTGACCGCACCGCCATGGCCCTTATTTTCCTGATAAATGGCTCTAACGATGTTAGGATACTTGTCGGCTAAACGCTCAGCGATTTCCTGAGTCTGGTCCTGAGACCCATCATTGATAATCAAAATCTCAACTTGCTCACCACCAATCACTAGCGACTCCACACAGTAATGAAGATAGGCTGCAGCATTATAGCTAGGAATGGCGATAGACAATAACTTCATAATCTACTCCTTTAGGGGACTGATTTTTCTTACTCAATGAAAATCAAA
>NZ_VMLA01000152.1:0-3308 GCF_013276425.1 Streptococcus sp. 3874
ACTAACTTAATGACATTGGGGATGAAAGTTCCTCTTTTCTTTTGCTTAAAATAAAAACGCTTCCTCTCAACTATTGCTCATAAAATCAGCCAATTTATGATAAAATGGAAATAGAAAGTTGAGATTATGAGTTATTTTAAAAAATATAAATTCGATAAATCCCAGTTCAAACTTGGTATGCGAACCTTTAAAACAGGTATTGCTGTTTTTCTAGTTCTCTTGATTTTTGGCTTTTTTGGTTGGAAAGGTCTTCAAATCGGTGCTTTGACAGCTGTTTTTAGCCTGAGGGAGAGTTTTGATAAGAGTGTTCATTTTGGGACTTCGCGTATTCTTGGAAATAGTATCGGTGGCCTTTATGCTTTGGTCTTCTTCCTAATAAATAGTTTTTTCCACGAAGCCTTTTGGGTAACCTTGGTTGTTGTTCCAATCTGTACCATGTTAACCATTATGACAAATGTAGCCATGAATAACAAAGCGGGGGTTATTGGTGGTGTAGCGGCTATGTTAATCATTACCCTATCGATTCCGAGCGGCGAAACAATTTTGTACGTGTTTGCGCGTGTATCAGAAACGTTTATGGGAGTTTTTGTCGCAATTCTAGTAAATTACGATATTGATCGTATTCGGCTCCTTTTAGAGAAAAAAGAAAAATAATGTTACATTTTATAACATTATCAATTGACGTTTGTCTTTTTTTAGACTATAATAGACAGAAAGAAGGAAATTGTAAATGAAGGAAAAAGAATTTCGCCGAAATATGGCTGTTTTTCCTATCGGCAGTGTTATGAAGTTGACCGATCTATCGGCGCGTCAGATTCGTTATTATGAAGATCAAGAGTTGATCAAACCTGATCGAAACGAAGGGAACCGTCGCATGTATTCCTTGAATGACATGGATCGTCTGCTTGAAATCAAAGATTATATCTCTGAAGGTTATAATATCGCTGCCATTAAGAAAAAATATGCTGAACGTGAAGCGAAATCCAAGAAAGCGGTGAGTCAGACTGAGGTGCGCCGTGCACTTCACAATGAACTCCTCCAACAGGGTCGCTTTGCTTCGGTGCAATCACCTTTTGGTCGCGGTTAAGCAACCGCAAGTAGTCATACATTAAGGAGAAAACTCATGCCAATCACAGCTGCAGATATTCGTCGTGAAGTCAAGGAAAAAAATGTTACCTTTATCCGTCTCATGTTCTCAGATATTTTGGGAACCATGAAAAACGTCGAAATTCCTGCTACAGATGAACAGTTAGATAAAGTCTTGTCAAACAAGGCTATGTTTGATGGATCTTCTATTGAAGGTTTTGTACGTATCAATGAGTCAGATATGTACTTGTACCCTGACTTGGATACATGGACAGTCTTCCCTTGGGGAGATGAAAATGGAAGTGTTGCAGGTTTGATCTGTGATGTCTATACAACAGAAGGTGAACCATTTGCGGGGGACCCTCGTGGCAATTTGAAACGTGCTCTTCGTCACATGGAAGAAGTTGGATTTAAATCCTTCAACCTTGGACCAGAGCCAGAATTTTTCCTATTTAAACTCGATGAAAATGGGGACCCAACACTTGAAGTGAATGACAAGGGTGGCTACTTTGATTTGGCGCCTACTGACCTTGCGGACAACACACGTCGTGAGATTGTGAATGTCTTGACCCAAATGGGATTTGAAGTAGAAGCCAGTCACCACGAGGTCGCGGTTGGACAGCATGAGATTGACTTTAAGTACGATGAAGTCCTCCGTGCTTGTGATAAGATTCAAATCTTTAAACTTGTTGTTAAAACCATTGCTCGCAAACATGGCCTTTACGCAACCTTTATGGCGAAGCCAAAATTTGGTATTGCTGGATCAGGTATGCACTGTAATATGTCCTTGTTTGATGCAGAAGGAAACAATGCCTTCTTTGATCCAAATGATCCAAAAGGAATGCAGTTGTCAGAAACGGCCTACCATTTCCTTGGCGGTTTGATTAAGCATGCCTACAACTATACTGCCATCATGAACCCAACAGTTAACTCATACAAACGTTTGGTTCCAGGTTATGAAGCGCCTGTTTACATTGCTTGGGCTGGTCGTAACCGTTCGCCACTTGTGCGCGTGCCTGCTTCACGTGGTATGGGAACTCGTCTTGAGTTGCGTTCAGTGGATCCAATGGCGAACCCTTACATCGCTATGGCTGTTCTTTTGGAGGTTGGTTTGCATGGTATTGAAAATAAAATCGAAGCACCAGCTCCTATTGAAGAAAATATTTACATCATGACAGCAGAAGAGCGTAAGGAAGCTGGTATTACAGACCTTCCATCAACTCTTCACAACGCTTTGAAAGCTTTGACAGAAGATGAGGTTGTCAGAGCGGCTCTTGGAGAACATATCTATACTAGTTTCCTTGAAGCCAAGCGAATCGAATGGGCAAGCTATGCAACCTTCGTTTCACAATGGGAAATTGATAATTATTTAGACCTTTACTAATGATAATATAGAAGAAAGATTACCTGAGGGTAAACAGTCACACAGCAGTCTAAGCTATCAAATACCTATAACCCTTAAAATAGCGATTTCGGTCGCTATTTATTTTTCGAAAAATCCTCTTGACTCTTTTGCGAATTAGATTTATCATCAGACGTGTAGAAGAAAATCAAGGAGTCACTATGGAAAAATTCAATTTCAAAAACAATATCGGGCAAGAAAACAAATTGCTTCAAATCGAAATCTACAAGTTTACTAACTTTTGCAAGCTTCAAAATTACACATCTGTAAATATTTTTTCGAAAGATATATTTGAAGCCATAGTAAATTGAGACTAGAATAGCACACTACATCTGCTAAAAATTTCTAGAAACTAATTTAACTTTCCTAATCGATTTGTTTACATCTTATTTCAATCTACTATATTATCTCAATAAATGATGATGGAGACTGTTTTGTTTGTGCTTGTCGATTTTTGAATCCTGATCGAGCGGAAGAATATTTCTACCGAGGTTGCCAAGGGGAAAATCCTGAAGATATTGAATTTTATGATGAACAATTACAGGCAGAAAAGGTGGAGGTTTTAAGTATTCGATTGGAAGTAAAAAATTGAATTATCTACAATCTCATCAACAATAAACCTATTTCAACCCCATTATCTATAGGCGTATTTTTACGCCTTTTTATATACTTGAAGCACATAAGAAACATTATGGGAAGTTTGCTGATGGAAGTACTCAAGAAATTGATGTTCCTTATGATATTCCTGATACTTGGGAGTGGGCGAGGTTTTCTACATTGGTTGAAATTGTCAGAGGTGGCTCTCCACGACCAATCAAAG
>NZ_VMLA01000153.1:0-3143 GCF_013276425.1 Streptococcus sp. 3874
ATACTCTTCAAACCACGTCAACTTCGCCTTGCCGTAGGTATGGTTACTGACTTCGTCAGTTCTATCCACAACCTCAAAACAGTGTTTTGAGCTGACTTCGTCAGTTCTATCCACAACCTCAAAACAGTGTTTTGAGCTGACTTCGTCAGTTCTATCTGCAACCTCAAAACAGTGTTTTGAGCAACCTGCGGCTAGCTTCCTAGTTTGCTCTTTGATTTTCATTGAGTATGAAATGAGAAGACAAAAAGATTGTCACAAACCCCTATTTTTTTGATAGAATAGAAGTAGTAAAAAAGAAATGAGTTAGACATGTCAAAAGGATTTTTAGTCTCTCTTGAGGGACCAGAGGGAGCAGGCAAGACCAGTGTTTTAGAGGCTCTGCTACCAATTTTAGAGGAAAAAGGAGTAGAGGTGTTGACGACCCGTGAACCTGGCGGAGTCTTGATTGGGGAGAAGATTCGGGAAGTGATTTTGGATCCAAGTCATACTCAGATGGATGCTAAAACAGAGCTACTTCTCTATATTGCCAGTCGCAGACAGCATTTGGTGGAAAAAGTTCTTCCAGCCCTTGAAGCTGGCAAGTTGGTCATCATGGATCGTTTTATCGATAGTTCTGTTGCCTATCAGGGATTTGGTCGTGGCTTAGATATTGAAGCCATTGACTGGCTCAATCAGTTTGCGACAGATGGCCTCAAACCCGATTTGACACTCTATTTTGACATCGAGGTGGAAGAAGGGCTGGCTCGTATTGCTGCTAATAGTGACCGCGAGGTTAATCGTTTGGATTTGGAAGGGTTGGACTTGCATAAAAAAGTTCGTCAAGGCTACCTTTCTCTTCTGGATAAAGAGGGAAATCGCATTGTCAAGATTGATGCTAGTCTCCCTTTGGAGCAAGTTGTGGAAACTACCAAGGCTGTCTTGTTTGACGGAATGGGCTTGGCCAAATGAAACAAGAACAATTAAAGGCTTGGCAACCAGCCCAGTTTGACCGATTTGTCCGTATCTTAGAACAAGACCAGCTCAATCACGCCTATCTCTTTTCAGGTTTCTTTGGAAGCCTGGAAATGGCGCAGTTTTTGGCCAAGAGTCTATTTTGTACGGATAAGGTAGATGTTTTACCATGTGAAAACTGCCGAAATTGTAAGCTGATTGAACAGGGAGAATTTCCCGATGTAACCTTGATTAAGCCAGTCAATCAGGTCATCAAGACAGAACGCATTCGGGAATTGGTGGGACAGTTTTCTCAAGCAGGGATTGAAAGCCAGCAACAGGTCTTTATCATCGAGCAAGCGGATAAAATGCATCCCAACGCAGCCAATTCTCTGCTTAAGGTCATCGAAGAACCCCAGAGTGAAGTTTATATTTTCTTCTTGACTAGCGATGAGGAAAAGATGTTACCGACAATCCGAAGTCGGACCCAGATTTTCCACTTTAAAAAGCAAGAAGAACAACTCATCTTGCTCTTAGAACAAATGGGACTTGTTAAGAAAAAAGCGACTCTTTTAGCTCAGTTTAGTCAATCGCGAGCTGAAGCAGAAAAGTTGGCTAATCAGGCAAGTTTTTGGACCTTGGTCGATGAAAGTGAACGCCTGCTGACTTGGTTAGTAGCTAAGAAAAAAGAAAGTTATCTACAGGTTGCCAAATTAGCGAACTTGGCAGATGATAAGGAAAAACAAGATCAGGTTTTACGGGTTCTTGAAGTTCTCTGTGGGCAGGATCTCTTGCAGGTAAGAGTAAGGGTGATTCTACAAGATTTGCTAGAAGCTAGAAAAATGTGGCAAGCTAATGTCAGCTTTCAAAATGCCATGGAATATCTGGTCTTGAAAGAAATATAAACTCAAAAATGAACGATAAAGAAAGGAAAGGCCTGGCTTATGGACAAAAAAGAATTATTTGACGCGCTGGATGATTTTTCCCAACAGTTATTGGTAACCTTGGCCGATGTGGAAGCTATCAAGAAAAATCTCAAGAGCCTAGTAGAGGAAAATACAGCTCTTCGTTTGGAAAATTCTAAGTTGCGCGAACGTTTGGGTGAGGTGGAAGCAGACGCTCCCGTCAAGGCCAAGCATGTTCGCGAAAGTGTTCGTCGCATTTACCGTGATGGATTTCACGTATGTAATGATTTTTATGGACAACGTCGAGAACAGGACGAGGAATGTATGTTCTGTGACGAGTTGTTATACAGGGAGTAAGCATGCAGATTCAAAAAAGTTTTAAGGGGCAGTTTCCCTATGGCAAGCTGTATCTAGTGGCAACGCCGATTGGCAATCTAGATGATATGACCTTTCGCGCTATCCAGACCTTGAAAGAAGTGGACTGGATTGCTGCTGAGGATACGCGCAATACAGGTCTTTTGCTCAAGCATTTTGACATTTCCACCAAGCAGATCAGTTTTCATGAGCACAATGCCAAGGAAAAAATTCCTGATTTGATTGGTTTCTTGAAAGCAGGGCAAAGTATTGCTCAGGTCTCTGATGCCGGTTTGCCTAGCATTTCAGACCCTGGTCATGATTTGGTTAAGGCAGCTATTGAGGAAGAAATTGCAGTTGTGACTGTTCCAGGTGCCTCTGCAGGAATTTCTGCCTTGATTGCCAGTGGTCTAGCGCCACAACCACATATCTTTTACGGCTTTTTACCGAGAAAATCAGGCCAGCAAAAGCAATTTTTCGACTCGAAAAAAGATTATCCTGAAACTCAGATTTTCTATGAATCGCCTCATCGTGTAGCAGATACGTTGGAAAATATGTTAGAAGTCTACGGTAACCGCTCGGTTGTCTTGGTCAGGGAATTGACTAAAATCTATGAAGAATACCAACGCGGTACCATTTCTGAGTTATTGGAAAGCATTGCTGAAACGCCACTTAAAGGAGAATGCCTTCTCATTGTTGAAGGTGCCAGTCAGGATGTGGAGGAAAAAGACGAGGAGGACTTGTTCTTAGAAATCCAAGCCCGTATCCAGCAAGGCATGAAGAAAAATCAAGCTATCAAGGAAGTCGCTAAGATTTACCAGTGGAATAAAAGCCAGCTCTACGCTGCCTACCATGATTGGGAAGAAAATCAAGAAAATGACTAATACTCTTCGAAAATCTCTTCAAACCGTGTCAACGTCGCCTTGTCGTAGGTGTGGTTACTGACTTCGTCAG
>NZ_VMLA01000154.1:0-517 GCF_013276425.1 Streptococcus sp. 3874
TTTAGCGTTTGGAAAAAGTCGCCTAGCTAAGTCATAATAAGGACTAAACATATCCATAGTAATAATTTTCACTCGACATCGGACGACCCTATCATATTTAAGAAAGTGATCTCGAATGACGGCTTGTGTTCTACCTTCAAGAACAGTGATGATATTGAGCTTATCAAAATCTTGCGCAATAAAGCTCATCTCCATCTCCCGATTGAAACAGTCACTCCCCGGACTGTTTCAACGTCCCAAGACATAATCTTAGGCAGATTTCTAAAATTACACTCAAAGTGGAAGTCATTGAGCTTTCGAATGACAGTTGAAGTTGAGATGGAAAGCTGATGGGCAATATCGGTCATAGAAATCTTTTCAATTAACTTTTGAGCAATCTTTTGGTTGATGATACGAGGGATTTGGTGATTCTTCTTGACGATAGAAGTTTCAGCGATCATCATTTTTGAACAGTGATAGCACTTGAATCGACGCTTTCTAAGGAGAATTCTAGTAGGTATACCAGTCGTTTCAAGAT
>NZ_VMLA01000155.1:0-2450 GCF_013276425.1 Streptococcus sp. 3874
ACAACTGTCAAAGTCCCGAATGATAATCGTGTCGTATTCTTTGATTTTTTCTAAAATTTGATGGCAAATTTCCATAAATAACCTCAATTCTTTCTCATTTCATTGTAGCACAAGAATTTTTATTTTTAAAATGAAAAAGATGTGATATAATGGAGAAAGATAAATTGAGGAGGACGATATGGTATTAGCAAAAATTGTATTTGCCAGTATGACCGGTAATACCGAAGAAATTGCAGATATTGTAGCAGACAAATTACGTGACTTGGGCTTGGATGTCGATGTTGATGAATGTACAACTGTTGACGCTTCAGACTTCTTGGAAGCTGACATCGCTATCGTTGCGACCTATACTTATGGTGATGGTGAATTGCCAGATGAGATGATGGACTTCTACGAAGACCTAGCAGATCTCAACTTGAATGGCAAAATCTACGGAGTGGTTGGTTCAGGAGATACCTTCTACGATGAATTCTGTAAGGCTGTTGATGACTTTGATCGTGTTTTTGTTTCGACAGGAGCAGAAAAAGGTTCAGAATGTGTTAAAGTTGATCTCTCTGCTGAGGAAGAAGACATTGAGCGCTTGGAACAATTCGCAGAAGAATTGGCTGCTAAAGTAGGATAAGTATAAAAGTGCGCTGATGTAATCAATCAGTGCATTTTTCTTATCGTGAGTTAGGATTTTACTAGCCTATTTGGTGGCTTTTTGATACAATAATTCAAATAAAGGAGGAGACTGTATGGATTTAGATAGTATTCGTCAAGAAATTGATCAAATCGACGACCAAATCGTCAAGCTCTTAGAAGAACGAATGCATTTGGTTGAGGGTGTAGTTGCTTATAAGAAAGCATCAGGTAAACCGATTTTAGATACCAAGAGAGAATCAATTATCTTTGAAAAGGTTAGGAATCGTGTAGAGGACAAGCGCTATCAGGAGACTATCGTCGCGACTTTTTCGGACATACTCAAACGTTCGCGTGATTATCAGGATCAAAACATCAAATGAAAAAAGAACAATTTTATCCGCTAGGAATTTTTCTAGCTGCCATGGTGGGCGGACTTGTACGCTATCTAGTTTCCACTTGGTTACCAGTCAGTCCAGATTTTCCTTGGGGCACTCTCTTTGTCAACTATCTGGGAATTTTCTGCTTGGTTTATCTGGTAAAAGGTTATCTAGTCTATAAGGGAACAAGTAAGGGCTTGGTTTTAGCTCTGGGTACAGGTTTTTGCGGAGGTTTAACAACTTTTTCCAGCCTAATGCTTGATACTGTGAAGCTGCTTGATACAGGGCGTTATCTTAGTTTAGTCCTGTATTTGCTTTTGAGCATCGGTGGAGGCCTACTCTTAGCTTATTTTCTAGGGAGGAAGAAATGGTAATCGTCTATCTTGCAATTGCTTGTGGTTTCGGAGCTTTAGTGCGCTATTTCTTTTCCCGCTATAATCAAACTTCTAAATTGCCCCTCGGAACGCTCATAGTCAATCTTCTAGGTTGTTTTTTAATTGGATTATTCTACAATCATGTGGAGTCTAAGGAAGTCTATGCTATTTTAGCAACAGGATTTTGTGGAGGTTTGACAACTTTTTCGACCTTGAATGACGAACTCCAAAGATTGTTAAGTGATAGGAAGGGATTTTATTCTTATTTAGCTTTGACCTACCTCGGTGGTTTGATTGCGATTTTTTTAGGAATTCTGCTATAAATTTCTTTACTTTTTTGTGGAAATTTGGTAAACTGTATCTTGTGTGTAATGGACGCACAAAAATACAGTTTATCCGCTGAGGAAGATTCTTCAAGATTGACAAAGATAGGAGAATAAAATGAATCCATTAATCCAAAGCTTGACTGAAGGTCAACTTCGTACAGATATCCCATCATTCCGTCCTGGTGACACTGTTCGTGTACACGCGAAAGTTGTCGAAGGTAACCGTGAACGTATCCAGATTTTTGAAGGTGTTGTTATCGCACGTAAAGGTGCTGGTATCTCAGAAAACTACACAGTTCGTAAAATCTCTAACGGTGTAGGTGTTGAGCGTATCTTCCCCATCCACACTCCACGTGTTGAAAAAATCGAAGTTGTTCGTTACGGTAAAGTACGTCGTGCGAAATTGTACTACTTGCGTGCTCTTCAAGGTAAGGCAGCTCGTATCAAAGAAATCCGTCGTTAATTCGACTAAAACTCTGCTTTTTCAGCAGAGTTTTTATCTAGCTCCCTTAGTTCAATGGATATAACAACTCCCTCCTAAGGAGTAGTTGCAGGTTCGATTCCTGCAGGGGGCATAATAAGAAGCGTAAAGAAACATAAAGAATATTCAAAGTGTTTATTTGTAGGCAATCATCACAATTTAGTTTTTTAAAATAGGTTAGTATTTTTGGAATCTTTGACCAAAATTTGACCAAAAGTCAATGAATATAGAATAAAGTAGATCAGGAAGCCAATGTCATTAAGTTAGT
>NZ_VMLA01000156.1:0-1048 GCF_013276425.1 Streptococcus sp. 3874
AATTGTGATTTGTCGACCTGGGCTACAAAGTCTGCGAACTCATTTTGGAGGGCTAGAGGGGGGAAAATCAGTTCAAAATTTTTAATCAGTTGACCGTTTAAATTAGGTTGATTTCCTCCTCGTCCAAGTTCTCGTAATTCGCTATACCTTAGCATTAATTGATGCCAAATAAAAACTGGATTGTCTATTTTATTTGGAAATATAGCCCCACATGCTTGGTTGCTAGTAGATTCAACTTTGAGGATTGCACTTCTTCCTCTTGTTTGTCCTTGACCATACATAGCAATCAATATTGTATCAACTGGAAAAAGTTTAAGAGATGTATTTTCTAAAGCAAATTTTGTGATTTTTTCCTCAGTTTCCGTAATTTCTCTATTTATTACCTCAGTTGTTTTTACCCAATTAATCGTTCCGCTATCCCAATATAATTTATTATCTCTTGATGGTGTACTTCCACTAGAAACTTCAAATTTTTCACCTATTTTATATTTGGGGAATAATGTAGTATAAAAATCCCCAAACATCTCGTTAAATCGGGATTTGACAAGGTTTGATAATTCCGTGTATTGCTGACTTCTTTTTGAAATTAGATAATCTATTTTCTCAAAATTCTGAATAATATTTTCTTGTTCAGAAACACTCATCATTGGAACTAGAGCATTTGATAAATTATTAAATTTAATATACTTTATTACTCCTCCAATTGACTGGTAGCGCAAAATCTCTATATACTTATCAAGAAAGTAGTATAGATATTTCATTTTTACATTAGAATTATTACTCAAAATATAAGTTCTTTGATAAGCATTAAATTTTCCTTTATAATACTTAACATTTAAATCCCCGTTTCCTGCAACTAAAACGACTTCGTCGTCATAAACATAATCGTTAATCCACAAAATTTCTTTTGCTGTTGTGAAAAATGGATACTTACCTCCGACAACTGCAGCATTGGCATCCAATTTACCAGTTTGAATAGAAACTAATTCCCCTAATTTCACTTTCTTCATGCAACCACCTCCTCGGAATATCGGGATTTGACGAGCAA
>NZ_VMLA01000157.1:0-2223 GCF_013276425.1 Streptococcus sp. 3874
AGATTTGAATCCTATTGAGTAAGCTTGGGCTATCTTGAAAAAGAAAGTAACAGATTTATTAAGGGAAGTCCCAACTATTTTTGAATGTTTGGAACGCTTTTTAAAACTAAATGACTATATCAAGCAGATAGTAAAGAACCTTGGGCCTACTACTGGTTAGGAATCACTGGAGGGAAAGCTCCTGATTTTTTTTGCCCTTTCTCAAATTTCTGATCAATCCTATCTCATCCAATCTGAAACTTGTCATACCCAGACTACTGCAAAACTCATCTCAGACATTGTTCGCTTCGCTCAGATTACAAAATCCAATGAATTAGCTCAACTCCATATCATGGGACAACTCCATGAACTGATGTTTCATCTGGGAACTATTGCTCCCAATCAGAAAAAAGAATATTTCATCAACCTACCAACTCTATCTTGAATGCAAACGATTAATTGATAGCCACTATCCTCAATCACTTACAATTCAAGATTTAACAAAAGAACTATCCGTTCACAGAAGCTACTTATCAAGCGTATTCAAAGAATTTAATACCTTATCACCCAAAGAATACCTACTCTACGTTCGAATGCACCGAGCTAAACAACTTCTCGAAAATACCCAAGAATCCATCAAGGTAATTGCATACTCGGTAGGTTTTTCAGATCCACTACATTTTTCGAAAGCTTATAAACAATACTTTAATCAGACTCCAAGTCATACAAGAAAAGAATACTCTCAATACCAACTAGTGAGAAAGGCAACATTATGAAATCCTACCAAGCTGTCTACCAAATCCTATCTAAAGAAACCGACTATATCAGCGGAGAAAAAATCGCAGAAAAACTATCCCTAAGCCGAACATCAATTTGGAAAGCTATCAAGCGACTAGAACAAGAAGGGATTGAAATTGATAGTATCAAAAATAGAGGATATAAACTGATGAATGGTGACCTTATTCTTCCAGAGATTCTAGAAGAAAATCTTCCAATTAAAATCAGTTTTAAACCCGAAACAAAATCAACACAACTAGATGCAAAAGAAGCAATTGATTTAGGCTATGAAGCAAACACCCTCTATCTAGCTTCCTATCAAATAGCAGGGCGTGGCCGTTTTCAACGCTCCTTCTACTCTCCTCAAGGTGGCATTTATATGACCCTCCATCTTAAACCAAATCTTCCCTATGACAAATTACCGTCCTACACACTACTTGTAGCTGGAGCTGTCTACAAAGCCATTAAGAACCTAACTTTAATAGATGTCGACATAAAATGGGTCAATGATATCTACCTAAACAATCATAAAATTGGAGGAATTCTCACTGAAGCAATGACCTCTGTAGAAACTGGCTTAGTCACAGATATCATTATTGGAGTAGGTATCAATTTCACTATTAAAGACTTCCCTCAGGAATTAAAAGAAAAAGCTGCCAGCTTATTTAAAGCTACAGCTCCTATAACAAGGAATGAATTGATCATAGAAATCTGGCGTACTTTCTTCGAAACACCAGCAGAAGAGCTATTATACCTATACAAAAAACAGTCATTCGTTCTTGGAAAAGAAGTTACTTTCACACTAGATCAAAAAGACTACAAGGGACTTGCTAAAGACATCTCTGAAAGTGGAAAACTTTTGGTGCAATGTGATAACGGAAAAGAAATCTGGCTCAATAGCGGAGAAATTTCTCTCAAGAGTTGGAAGTAATAATAAATTAGAACAACCATAAAATCGACAATATATAAAGATTTTAGCTTTTCTTCAACCCACTACAGTTGACAAAGAGCCTGAAAACTTCAAAAAACGGATTTTTATCGCTCTGAACATCAAAAAAGAAAGGACGAAATTTGTCCTTTCTCGAGCTTAGCTGACTTCAACCCACTACAGTTGACAAAGAGCCAAATGAAAAAGAGAGTTACAAACTCTCATTAAAACGGAGAATAAGGGATTCGAACCCTTGCGCCAGTTACCCGACCTAACGATTTAGCAAACCGTCCTCTTCAGCCTCTTGAGTAATTCTCCAATTAATGGGCACGAGTGGACTCGAACCACCGACCTCACGCTTATCAGGCGTGCGCTCTAACCACCTGAGCTACGCGCCCAAGTTAAAAAACTTGGTAATTTGAACAAAGTTCAAAGCGGGTGACGAGAATCGAACTCGCGACAACAGCTTGGAAGGCTGTAGTTTTACCACTAAACTACACCCGCATAAATACTATCAATAAAATGGCGCGAGACGGAAT
>NZ_VMLA01000158.1:0-538 GCF_013276425.1 Streptococcus sp. 3874
GAAAGCGAACGGTTTTCTTGGTTTGAATAGATATTCAATTTTGAGTAGGTATTACTCAGAGTTAAGTGACGATAGCCTAGGAGATACACCTGTACCCATGCCGAACACAGAAGTTAAGCCCTAGAACGCCGGAAGTAGTTGGGGGTTGCCCCCTGTGAGATAGGGAAGTCGCTTAGCTCTAGGGAGTTTAGCTCAGCTGGGAGAGCATCTGCCTTACAAGCAGAGGGTCAGCGGTTCGATCCCGTTAACTCCCATTTTAGCGGGTGTAGTTTAGTGGTAAAACTACAGCCTTCCAAGCTGTTGTCGCGAGTTCGATTCTCGTCACCCGCTTTGAACTTTGTTCTTTGTACCAAGTTTTTTAACTTGGGCGCGTAGCTCAGGTGGTTAGAGCGCACGCCTGATAAGCGTGAGGTCGGTGGTTCGAGTCCACTCGTGCCCATAGTGTTTAGTCCATTAGTGGGGGATTGGAATATTATCTGTTCACTAAGAAGACGCGGGCTTGTTCCTGTATAAACTATTTTGGAGGATTACCCAAGTC
>NZ_VMLA01000159.1:0-510 GCF_013276425.1 Streptococcus sp. 3874
CAAAGAAGTCGCATTCATCGAAAATTGGATTAATAACTATCCTAAAAAATGCTTGAACTACAAATCACCCAGAGAAGACTTCTTCATGGCTAACTTGAACTTGAAATTTGGCTCGAATGTGAGAATGTCTTTAGTAAATCGAACGTGAAAATGTCCCATTTGATAAAATAGTCGTATGAAAAGTATCCAACTGAATATGAATGAAACGAAAAAATATCTTGTGATAAAAGCTATAGACCAAGGAAAGAAAACAAAGAAACGACCCTGTGTCGAACTGAATCTTTCTGAAAGACAAATCAATCGTCTGCTACTAGCCTATCAACAGAAAGGAAAAAAAGCCTTCAGACACGGAAACAGAAATCAAAAACCAAAACATGCAATCCCTGATGAAATCAAAGAACGTGTCCTAAAGAAATACCTCTCCTATGAAACATATAAACCAAATGTCCTTCATTTCTGTGAATTACTAGCTGAAGAAGAGGGAATTCAGCTCTCTGATACAACTGTTAG
>NZ_VMLA01000016.1:0-37847 GCF_013276425.1 Streptococcus sp. 3874
TGCTTAATTTCATTATAAAATTTTTAGTTCAAAATAGTAAGTTAAAGAAACAAATAATTCTTTATGGTAATAATAAGAAAAAAAGTTCAAAATGCAATAAAAACACTTGGCTAAATAAAATATATCTGTTAGAATAAAAACAAGGAAAAAGAAAGGGGTTTCATTGCATGAGAAAAAAACGTGGAATTAAAAAATTAGTTACATTTGCATTGCTAGGTGTTTTTATGTTTAGTAATACAATTCCTTACCAACAGTTTATTCAGAAGAATAGACAATTGGAGATTCGAGTGCAATCACAAAAGAAGTCCAATGGTCTTGATGTTGGGAAGGCTGATTAAAGAATAATGGAATAGAATTAGTCTCTAGTATATTCGCTTTTATTATTCATTAAAAATTGTAGGGGCAAGTTTGAAAAAATAAAAGTTAGTTGATTGATTACTTCTCTAAATTTTGGGCACACTAAAAAGAGGTCTTGATACCCAACCTTTAAAATTAAAGCACCTTGAATCCGTGCTGTTGTGCAAAACGAACGGCATCTTGGACAGACATTGTCTTATCTGAATTTCTTATTTCTGTAAGACCTTGTAATCTTGGATTATAACTCTCCTGTTTTAAAAGTACGTGGTAGATGGCAACCAATAATCTGCGACAGATAGCGATGATAGCTTTTCGATGCCATATAAATAATTTTTAACATGAGGGGGCTCCCTTCATAAAATTTGAGTCTGCCTATCCCTTGACTATTCTTTCCTTTCACAAACGAGTCGCTTATTCAATTATAAGTTTACGTGCTCTTAGTCACAGTTCTTGTGCTTGATGGAAAGAATGACACCTATAAAAATGCGAGGTAGTGGCTGTACCACTCACTTATTCACCTCCCCGTGATTTGTAGTAGTGATAGGCTTTCTCACTGTTATTATAAAACAAAGAGCACAACACTTTTTCATTCTGTGTTGTGCCTTGAGTGAAACGAAAGGAATGAATTATAAAAATGAAGAAAACATTTTATCGCAAATTCGGTATTTCAATTATTGCTAGTACTTTATTAGCTAGTCAGCTACCGACAGTATCTGCGTTGACTGTTATTTCAAGTACAGGCGAGGAGTATGAGGTAAGTGAAACATTACAAGAGGATCCAGGAACTAATAATTTTTCACTTCCCGATGTTTCACCGACTTATGGTCAATATTATACAAATCAGTCAGAAGTCATTATTGGCAAAAATGATTTAGTTAAGGTAAAAAATACTTTACAATATCCTTACTCTACATCAGCTTATGTAGAGTAAGAATTTCGTGGTGTGAAAAATGGTAAAGATGTAACTTATCGAGGGAGTGCCAATTTTATAAAGGATAATGTCCTTATTACTGCTGCTCATAATATTTATAAACATGAGTTTGGTAAAGATGCAGAAGAACTATATGTTACTCCTGCTCGTACTCCAAATAGTGTGCCGTTTGGTCGGATAAAAGTAAAAGAAGCTCGCTATTTAAAAGAATTTCGAAATACTGATCCAGATGAGCTTACTACCTATGACTTAGCAGTTTTAATTTTGGAAGAACCGATTGGCGCTCAATTGGGGACGTTAGGACTTCCCAATAATTTAGAAAATACTAAAAATCTAGATGTAACAGTTACGGGATATTCTGCTGTTAATAAGGATATTAAGCAGATGTATACTGATACAAAAACGATACTTCAAGATACAAATGATTTTTTATTCTATCAAGTAGATACTTTTCGTGGTGCAAGCGGTTCAGCAGTATATGATTCTACCAATAGGGTTGTCGGAGTTCATACCAATGGGAGTGAGGCAGAACAAATGAATTATGCTGTCAAGTTAAATGAGAAGGCTCTATCTTTCATCTACTCTGTTATTCGAGGGCATTCTATTGATGGTTGGAAATTGATTGGTGGTACTTGGTACTATTATAAGAACAGTACGAAACAAACAGGTTGGCAAAAGATAAATGACACTTGGTACTATCTAGACGCCTCCGGTAAGATGCTCACAGATTGGCAAAAAGTAAATGGGAAATGGTATTATCTGGAAACCTCTGGTTCAATGGCAACAGGTTGGAAATATGTACGAGGCAGATGGTATTACTTAGATAATAAAAATGGAGACATGAAAACCGGTTGGATAAAAGTGGGAGGAAATTGGTATTATCTCAATTCAAGTGGAGCAATGGTTACAGGTAGCCAAACTATTGATGGGAAAGTTTATAATTTCGCTTCATCTGGTGAGTGGATTTAATATTGGAGGTATATATAAATGAAACTTTTGAAAAAAACTATGCAAGCTGGACTAACAGTAATTTTCTTTGGTTTGCTAGCTACGAATACAGTATTTGCAGATAACTCTGAAGGATGGCAGTTTGTCCAAGAAAACGGTAGAACCTATTACAAAAAGGGGGACCTCAAAGAAACGGACTGGCGAGTGATTGATGGGAAGACCTATTATTTTGATTATAATGGCGAAATGGTTGTTGGTTGGCAGTACATTCCAATGCCAGTTAAAGGATATACAATTGGTCCTTACCCTAATGGTATCAGATTAGAAGGTTCCCCAATGCCAGAATGGTACTACTTTGACGAAAATGGAGTGCTACAAGAGTTTGTTGGTTGGCAAGAATTAGAGCTAAAATATTCCTTAACCGTTGGGAAAAAACATGGTGAAGGCTGGGAAGGTCCCGAAGTTCTTAAATTAGCATACTACTACTTTGATCAAGATCATTATTTAAAGACAGGTTGGCTTTATGATCAATCTAACTGGTATTACCTAGCAAAAACAGGAAATTCTGGGAATAAGAATCTTGGTGGTGAAAGACGTGTAGGTTGGATAAATGATGGTTCAGCTTGGTACTATCTAGATTCAGAAACTGGTATCATGCAAACTGGTTGGAAGCAAATTGGCAATAAGTGGTACTACCTCCGTTCATCAGGTGCAATGGCAACAGGTTGGGCTTATGTTGGTAATAACTGGTACTATCTTCGTTCATCAGGTGCAATGTCCACAGGTTGGGTGAAAGATGGTTCAATATGGTACTATCTAAATGCAAGTAATGGAGATATGAAAACAGGCTGGTTCCAAATCAATGGTAAATGGTATTATGCCTATGGTTCAGGTGCTCTAGCTGTTAATACCACAGTAGATGGTTACTACGTAAACTATAATGGTGAGTGGGTTAAGTAACGAATGCTAATCGTAACTGTAGTTGATACTTAACTTATTAAAAAGAGCTTTTTTCTACCATTTGTCAACTCTATCAATTTTTAAGAATTAAATGAGTCAAGACAGTAGCTATTCAGTATGTTTATCTACTGTAGTAGGTTGAAGAAAAACTAAGAATGAGAAAGGACGAAGTTAGTCCTTTCTTTTTTATGTGACTATACTTTCTATTCAAATGAGCTTTTAACCGATTGATTGAGCCAATCAACTCTTAAAACCAAAGAGCAATTTCTCGCTTAGCTGACTCTTCTGAATCTGAACCATGTACAACATTTTGGATAGTCTCATTTTCTCCAGCAGCTTTTGCAAAATCAACTCGAATAGTTCCTGGTAAAGCTTCTTCTGGATCAGTTGCACCCATCATGGTCCGCCAAGTTTCGATTACTTTGGGATCAGAAATGATACCTACAAGAACCGGTCCTGAAGTCATAAATTCACGAATCGGTGGGTAAAAACTTTGACCAACCAAGTCCTGATAGTGCTGGTCAATTAACTCTTCTGAAAGCTGTGTACGCAACTCCAATTTTTCAATTGTAAATCCACGTTGTTCGATACGTTTCAACACTTCACCCACTAGTCCTCTTTTTACACCATCTGGTTTAATGATAAAAAATGTTTGTTCCATACCTGTCTCCTTTGTCAGCTTCTTTCTTTTATTTTACCACATTCCATGGAAAAATGGAGAAAGTTTTCAGAAAAGAGAAAGAGAACCCGAAGGCTCTCTCATCTGCTTTTATTCTACTGTTTCTTCCACAGTTTCAACGGCAGTATCCACAACTACTTCTGTTGTTTCTTCATTCCCTTCTTCCTCTACTGGAGGATTAAGGTATTCTTCTTCGTTGATAGCATGTGGTTCAAGGTTACGGTAGCGAGCCATACCAGTACCTGCTGGGATGATCTTACCGATGATAACATTTTCTTTAAGTCCAAGGAGATGGTCTTTCTTACCACGGATAGCCGCGTCAGTAAGGACACGAGTTGTTTCCTGGAAGGAAGCCGCTGACAAGAAACTGTTGGTTTCAAGTGAGGCTTTGGTAATTCCCATGAGGACTGGGCGACCTGTCGCTGGAACACCACCTGCGATAAGGACATCTTTGTTGGCATCTGTAAAGTCATTGATATCCATGAGGGTACCCATGAGAAGATCTGTGTCACCTGGATCCATGACACGGACTTTACGAATCATTTGACGAACCATTACCTCGATGTGTTTGTCACCGATTTCTACCCCTTGGCTACGGTAAACTTTTTGTACTTCACCGAGAAGGTAAGTTTCAACTGACAAGACATCACGAACTGCAAGGAGACGTTTTGGTTGGATAGAACCTTCTGTAAGAGCAGCACCACGCGCTACTTGGTCCCCAACTTCAACACGCATACGAGCTGTAAATGGAACAACGTACTCACCTTCGCCAGTTTCACCCTTAACAAAGACTTTCTTGGTACGAGTTGATGCATCTTCTTCGATAGCGGTAACTTGTCCTTTAACCTCTGTGATAACCGCTTCCCCTTTAGGATTGCGGGCTTCAAAGATTTCTTGGACACGAGGAAGACCCTGAGTGATATCGGTATTTGAGGCAACCCCACCCGTGTGGAAGGTACGCATTGTAAGCTGTGTACCAGGTTCCCCGATAGATTGGGCAGCGATTGTACCAACTGCTTCACCAACTTCAACTGCATCACCAGTCGCCAAGTTGATACCGTAACAATGACGGCAGACACCATGACGAGTGTTACATGTAAATACTGAGCGGATAGTCACTTCTTCCACACCAGCATTGACAATTTCACGCGCCTTGTCTTCTGTAATCAATTCATTTGGACCAATGATAACTGCACCAGTTTCTGGATGTTTAACAGTTTTCTTAGTGTAACGACCATTGAGACGCTCTTCGAGAGACTCGATCATCTCTTTTCCTTCTGCGATAGAACGGATCAAGAGACCACGGTCAGTTCCACAGTCGTCCTCACGGATGATAACGTCTTGGGCAACGTCAACCAAACGACGAGTCAAGTAACCTGAGTCGGCTGTCTTAAGGGCCGTATCGGTCATACCTTTACGGGCACCGTGAGTTGAGAAGAACATTTCGAGTACCGACAAACCTTCGCGGAAGTTTGAAAGGATTGGCAATTCCATGATACGTCCGTTCGGAGCAGCCATCAGACCACGCATACCGGCAAGCTGTGAGAAGTTTGAGATGTTACCACGAGCTCCAGAGTCCATCATCATAACGATTGGGTTCTTAGGATCTTGGTTGGCAATCAAACGTTTCTCAAGTTTTTCACGGGCAGCACGCCATTCAGCTGTAACGGCATTGTATCGCTCGTCGTCTGTGATCATACCACGACGGAATTGTTTGGTGATTTGTTCTACACGTTTATGTGATTCTTCGATGATTTCAGCCTTATCATCAACGACTGGGATATCGGCAATACCCACTGTCAATCCCGCAAGAGTTGAGTGGTGGTAACCGAGGTTCTTCATACGGTCAAGTAGGGCAGAAGTTTCTGTCGTACGGAAACGTTTGAAGATTTCAGCGATGATATTTCCAAGGTTTTTCTTCTTGAATGGAGGGTTGAGTTCAAGTTTGCTGATAGCTTCCTTGATATCTCCACCAAGTGGCAAGAAGTATTTAGCTGGGACGCCTTCTGTTAAGTTGGCATTGTTTGGTTCTTGCAAGTATGGTAGACCCTCTGGCATGATGTCGTTGAAGAGGATTTTACCAACTGTTGTAAGCAAGACCTTGTGTTTTTGCTCTTCTGTCCAAGGCTTGTTGAGGCTGTCTGTTGCGATACCAACACGTGAGTGAAGGTGAACATAACCATTACGGTAAGCCATAACCGCTTCGTCACGGTCTTTGAAGACCATTCCTTCACCTTCACGACCAGCTTCTTCCATAGTCAAGTAGTAGTTACCCAAAACCATGTCCTGAGATGGAGTAACAACTGGTTTACCATCTTTCGGGTTCAAGATGTGCTCAGCAGCGAGCATCAAGATACGAGCTTCTGCTTGGGCTTCTTCTGAAAGCGGTACGTGGATGGCCATTTGGTCCCCGTCAAAGTCAGCATTATAGGCTTCACAGACAAGCGGGTGCAAGCGAAGGGCCTTACCATCAATCAAGACTGGCTCGAAGGCTTGGATACCCAAACGGTGAAGGGTAGGTGCGCGGTTCAAAAGCACTGGGTGTTCTTTGATCACTTCTTCAAGAATATCCCAGATACGCTCATCTCCGCGTTCGACCAAGCGTTTAGCCGCTTTGACGTTTTGCACGATATCACGGGCAACGATTTCACGCATGACGAATGGTTTAAAGAGCTCGATCGCCATTTCACGTGGCACACCACATTGGTACATCTTAAGCGTTGGACCAACGGCGATAACGGAACGTCCTGAGAAGTCAACACGTTTACCGAGCAAGTTTTGACGGAAGCGTCCTTGTTTACCTTTAAGCATGTGGCTCAATGATTTCAGTGGACGGCTACCTGGTCCTGTGATTGGACGACCACGACGACCATTGTCAATCAAAGCGTCAACCGCTTCTTGAAGCATACGTTTCTCATTTTGAACGATGATACCAGGTGCATTCAACTCAAGCAAACGAGCCAAACGGTTGTTACGGTTGATAACACGGCGGTACAGGTCGTTCAAGTCAGATGAGGCAAAACGGCCACCATCCAACTGCAACATTGGACGAAGATCTGGTGGAATAACCGGAAGGATGTTGAGAATCATCCATTCAGGTTTGTTTCCAGACTTGTAAAAGGCATCCAAAACATCCAAACGACGGATGGCTTTGACACGTTTTTGTCCAGTAGCTGTTTTCAATTCTTCTTTGAGTTCAGCAATTTCTTTTTCAAGATCTACTTGTTTTAAAAGGTCTTGGATGGCTTCGGCCCCCATCTTGGCAACGAATGATCCATAACCATACTCACGCAAGCGCTCACGGTATTCGCGCTCTGTCATGATAGACTTGTGCTCAAGTGGTGTATCCTTAGGATCAATCACCACATAAGCTGCAAAGTAGATAACTTCCTCGAGGGCACGAGGGCTCATATCAAGGGTCAAGCCCATACGGCTTGGAATCCCCTTGAAGTACCAGATGTGAGATACAGGAGCTTTCAATTCGATGTGCCCCATACGCTCACGACGAACTTTTGTACGCGTTACTTCAACCCCACAACGGTCACAAACAATCCCTCTGTAACGAATGCGTTTGTACTTACCACAAGCACATTCCCAGTCTTTTGTAGGACCAAAGATCACTTCATCAAAGAGTCCTTCACGTTCTGGTTTCAAGGTCCGGTAATTGATTGTTTCAGGTTTTTTGACTTCTCCATAAGACCATGAACGGACTTTGCTTGGAGAAGCTAGGGTGATTTGCATACTTTTAAAACGATTTACATCAACCACTATTTCTTCCCTTTCTATTCTAAGTGAGCTACTTATTCTTGTTCAGCAGCTTCTTCTGTTGCTTCCGCTTTTGTTGCTTTCTCAGCTTCTTCGGCTTCAAAGGCTGCTTTAGCCTCTTGGGCTGCTTTTTCGCGGGCTTTTTCAAGGTCATCTACGTGGATGACATCTTCGTCCATTCCTTCATCCAAGTCGCGAAGTTCCACTTCTTGGTCATCTTCGTCTAGGACACGCATGTCAAGACCGAGAGATTGCAATTCTTTGACAAGAACTCGGAAGGATTCTGGAACACCTGGTTTTGGAATTGGTTTTCCTTTTGTAATAGCTTCATAAGCTTTCAAACGTCCGTTGATATCGTCAGACTTGTAAGTCAAGATTTCTTGTAGGACATTTGATGCACCGTAGGCTTCAAGAGCCCAAACCTCCATCTCACCGAAACGTTGTCCACCAAACTGAGCTTTACCTCCGAGTGGTTGTTGGGTAACAGTTGAGTAAGGTCCGACTGAACGCGCGTGCAATTTATCATCAACCATGTGGTGGAGTTTGATCATGTACATGACTCCGACAGAAACACGGTTATCAAACGGTTCTCCAGTACGTCCATCGTAAAGGATTGTTTTGGCATCGCTATCCATACCAGCTTCTTTAACAGTTGACCAAAGGTCTTCAGAACTTGCTCCGTCAAAGACTGGTGTTGCGATGTGGATACCAAGAGTACGAGCTGCCATACCAAGGTGAAGCTCCATAACCTGACCGATATTCATACGTGATGGCACCCCAAGTGGGTTCAACATGATATCGACTGGAGTTCCGTCTGGAAGGTAAGGCATGTCTTCTACAGGAACGATACGAGAAACAACACCTTTGTTTCCGTGACGTCCGGCCATCTTATCTCCGACCTTGATCTTACGTTTTTGAGCAATGTAGACGCGAACCAGCATGTTAACACCTGATTGCAGCTCATCTCCATTTGCACGTGTAAAGATCTTAACATCACGAACGACACCATCGGCACCGTGTGGTACACGAAGAGAAGTATCACGAACTTCACGAGATTTATCTCCGAAGATAGCGTGCAAGAGACGTTCTTCAGCTGAAAGGTCTTTCTCACCCTTAGGTGTTACTTTACCTACAAGGATATCACCTTCTTTAACCTCAGCACCGATACGGATAATACCCATTTCGTCAAGGTCTTTAAGAGCGTCTTCCCCAACATTTGGAATTTCACGAGTAATTTCTTCAGGCCCAAGCTTTGTATCGCGTGTTTCTGATTCGTATTCTTCAAGGTGAACAGATGTGTAGACATCGTCTTTAACCAAGCGTTCGCTCATGATAACAGCATCCTCGAAGTTGTAACCTTCCCAAGTCATGTAGGCAACGATTGGGTTTTGTCCAAGCGCCATTTCTCCATTTTCCATAGAAGGTCCGTCAGCGATGAAATCACCTTTTTCAACGACATCGCCAACTTTAACAAGCGTACGTTGGTTGTAGGCAGTACCTGAGTTTGAACGACGGAATTTTTGGATGTGGTAAACATCCAATGAACCATCTTCACGACGAACTTCTACCTTGTCAGCATCTGCGTAAGTAACTTTACCATCGTACTGAGCAATCACAGCAGCTCCTGAATCGTGGGCTGCTTGGTATTCCATACCAGTACCAACGTAAGGTGCTTGAGGATTGATCAATGGCACAGCCTGACGTTGCATGTTGGCTCCCATGAGGGCACGGTTGGAGTCATCGTTTTCCAAGAAAGGAATACATGCTGTCGCAACGGCAACTACCTGTTTTGGTGATACGTCCATGTAGTCAACAACATTAGCTGGATACTCTTGGTTGACCCCTTGGTGACGTCCCATGACAATCTTCTCAGCAAAGGTTCCATCTTCGTTCAGACGAGAGTTTGCCTGAGCTACAGTATATTCATCTTCTTCATCGGCTGTCAACCAAACGATTTCGTTTGTAACAACGCCTGTTTCACGGTCAACCTTACGGTATGGTGTTTGAACAAAACCATATTTGTTCAAATGTCCGTAAGATGACAAGTTATTGATCAAACCGATGTTAGGTCCTTCAGGTGTCTCGATAGGACACATACGACCATAGTGAGTGTAGTGCACGTCACGTACTTCATATCCGGCACGGTCACGAGTCAAACCACCAGGTCCTAAGGCTGACAAACGGCGTTTGTGAGACAACTCAGAAAGTGGGTTGTGTTGGTCCATGAACTGTGACAACTGTGATGAACCAAAGAATTCTTTCACCGCAGCTGTTACAGGACGGATATTGATAATTTGTTGTGGTGTCAAGACTTCGTTATCTTGAACAGACATACGTTCACGGACATTACGTTCCATACGAGAAAGTCCAAGACGTACTTGGTTGGCAAGCAATTCACCAACCGCACGAATACGACGGTTTCCAAGGTGGTCGATGTCATCTACACGGCCAAGGCCTTCAGCCAAGTTGAGGAAGTAGCTCATCTCAGCAAGGATATCAGCAGGAGTGACGATACGAACCTTGTCATCTGGATTAGCATTACCAATAATTGTTACGACACGGTCTGGGTCAGTTGGTGCAACAACCTTGAATTTTTGAAGAACAACTGGCTCAGTCACAACGGCTGCATCATTTGGAATGTAAACAATCTTGTTCAGGTCGCCATCCAAATGGCTTTCAATGCTTTCAATCACACTACGAGTCATAACAGTTCCAGCTTCTACCAAGATTTCTCCTGTTTCAGGATCTACCAATGGCTCTGCAATGGTTTGGTTGAGCAAGCGTGTTTTAACATTGAGTTTTTTATTGATCTTGTAACGACCGACAGCTGCTAAGTCATAGCGACGTGGGTCAAAGAAACGAGCCACAAGCAAGCTACGTGAGCTTTCAGCTGTCTTAGGCTCACCTGGACGAAGGCGTTCGTAAATTTCTTTCAAGGCTTCGTCGGTACGAGAGTCCATTGGGTTCTTGTGGATATCTTTTTCAACAGTGTTGCGAACCAATTCGCTGTCACCAAAGATATCAAAGATTTCATCATCACCTGAGAAACCAAGCGCACGAACCAAGGTTGTAAATGGAATCTTACGAGTACGGTCGATACGAGTGTAGGCGATGTCTTTTGAATCGCTTTCAAGTTCCAACCAAGCTCCACGGTTAGGGATAACCGTTGAACCGTAGCCCACTTTACCATTTTTATCAACTTTATCATTAAAGTAAACACCTGGTGAGCGGACCAACTGAGAAACGATAATACGTTCACCACCATTGATGATGAAAGTACCCATTTCTGTCATGATCGGGAAATCACCAAAGAAAACTTCTTGGGTTTTGATTTCGCCTGTTTCTTTATTGATCAAGCGGAAGGTTACAAAAATTGGTGCTGAGTAGCTAGCATCGTGGATACGAGCTTCTTCCAGCGTATATTTGGGTTCCTTGATTTCATATCCAACAAATTCCAACTCCATTGTGTCTGTGAAGTTTGAAATTGGCAATACATCTTCAAACACTTCCTTAAGACCGTGGTCTAGGAAATCTTTGAATGAGTCAGTTTGAATTTCAATCAAATTTGGTAAGTCAAGAACTTCTTTGATTCTTGAAAAACTACGACGGGTACGATGTTTCCCGTATTGAACGTCATGTCCTGCCAAGATGATTCTCCTTTGTAAATAAGTTCCAAGCCTTGTCAATCAGGCTTTCTAATCGTCATATGGTTGTAAAACCCCTATCACCGTGTCCCTTTGATAAATTTTCAGAATCTTTAAATCTTTGTTACAAGCACTCAAAATCCTGAAAAAAAGCACAAAAAGAGCAGCTAAATCTGACTTTTTCAGAAGATTTAACTGCTGTGAGCCTTGTCTGGACAATATTTCAGACAAAACCTACGACAAATGATTATTTATATTATACCCTAATTAGCTAGATTTTTCAAGGGGATTCAGTAGATTTTTGGTAATCTTTTTCCCATAGAAAACTTGGCATCACATTCGAATCACACTATGGTACAAAAAACTGAAAAAGCTATTGACTGAAAATCATTTTCAAGGTATAATAAGAAACGTTAAGGCGGTATAGCCAAGTGGTAAGGCACGGCTCTGCAAAAGCTTGATCGTCGGTTCAAATCCGTCTACCGCCTTTCAATACCGAATTTATCGGAATTTATCAAGACAAAAAGCCCGTAAATTAGGGCTTTTTTATTTTTTTCTTCGGATAAATACGGATAATTTTGAAAAACTTTTGGGGCAAAGTTCTTCCCATGACATAATTCCCTCATGAAATCAACTGAAAAAAGCTTCGTCACGCCTGGTGACAAAAGCCTCTAGTTTATTCTGTTTCTTCTTCTATTTCGACTTCTGTAATTTGGACTTTTACCTTGGTAACACGTCCATTTTTCACTTTATCATTGGTTAAGATAAGTTGTTTGTTTTGGCTGACCAATTCATAGCTAAGTTTCTCAGTCGTCGGAATGGTCCCCACTCCTGTCAAATAGTAACCAGCGATGGTATCAACGTCATCACTTTCCAGTTCAACATCAAAGTAATTATTGAAATCATTGAGGGTCATTGTTCCTTGAACAATGTAGGTATCCTCGCCAATCTGATGAACATCTATTGCTGCTTTGTCCGTTTCATCATCAATTTCACCAACAATTTCCTCTAAGAGGTCTTCCAAGGTCACCAAACCAGCCATACCACCGTATTCATCCAGCAAGATTGCCATTTGTCTTTGGGTATTGCGCAATTCTTTTAGCAAGTCATCCACAAAAATAGTTTCAGGTACAAAAAGTGGATCTTGTAAGATTTTCTTCCAAACAATATTATCAAAACCATCCACAAAACCAGCCTTAAGGAGACTCTTGGTGTGAATGATTCCAATTACATTGTCCTTATCCCCATCGTAAACTGGTATACGGGAAAAGTTTTGTTTTAAAATACTTTGGATAATGCTTTGACTATCATCCTGAATATCCACCATAAAAGCATCTGTCCGAGGAACCATAACCTCTCGTGCCATCAGTTCATCGAGCGAAAAGACACCTTGTAGCATCTCAATCTCATCAGCATCCAATGTTTCTTCACTATTTGTCAGCATATAGGCAATTTCATCACGGGTCATCTTTTCATCCGCATCATCGAATGACATAGGAGTCAAATGGCTCAAGAAATTGGTCGAAGCAGCTAAAAGCCAAACAAAAGGACTGACTAGTTTTCCGATCCCAATGATAACCGGCGCTGTACGAATGGCCAAGGCATCCTTTAGATTAAGAGCGATTCTCTTAGGATATAATTCCCCAAAAACGATGGAAATATAGGTCAAAAATGCCAAGGATAGAAAAGTTGCCACTGCTTGTGCTGTTTCGCTATTCCCAAGCCAAGAGGCAATCACACGTCCTAGAGTATCAGCTAAACTCGCCCCTGATAAGATTGTAATCAGGGTGATTCCTACCTGAATGGTTGATAAAAAGTGGTTAGGATTTTCTAGTACCTTCAGCAGGCGGATGTAGCGTCTGTCTCCTTCTTCCGCCTTTTGTTCAACTCGGGCACGATTAAGAGAAACCATGGCCATTTCTGTGGCTGAGAAAAAGGCATTTAATACCGTCAAGATAAACAATAAAACAAATTGTAGCAACAAATTCTGACTACTTGGGTCTTCCATAGTTCTTCTCCTAAAATAGTATCTTATCCTTTATTATATCACAAAATTTAATCCAATACATATTATTTTTTTCTTAGCGTAACTTCTCAAAGTAACTTCCATCTCTCTCCCAAAACTGGAAGTTAGTCTAAGACGGATTTCCACTGATTTCACGCGTTTTTCTCATACTAAAAGCTAGGTTGTGGGAAACTGGAAGTTAGTTTTAGAAGTTACCATTTTTTCTTAGTACCTACTCTAGCCCTACTTAAACTAGAAAAAAGAACTCCTACATCCATAAGTGATATAGGAGTTTATCTTATCTTTTACTGATACTCTTCGAAAATCTCTTCAAACCACGTCAGCTTTATCTGCAACCTCNNTGCGGCTAGCTTCCTAGTTTGCTTTTTGATTTTCATTGAGTATGAGTTACAGTTACTTCTCCAGTTCGGTAATCCAGTTGAAGCCCCTTTTGAACATTGGGAACTAGAACATTAAATTCCAATTCTCCATCTGAAGACTTGGCTTCAATCTGTGAAGCTGAAGGAACTAAATCCTCGTTTGAAGCGTAGTAAAGGGTTACACGGTAACGGACACGCTTGTTTTGGTCCAAGGCTTTACGCACCTTACTTTCATAGTAGTTTTGACCAGTCGAATCCTCGGCCTGCGCCTGATTTGCCCAGGCTGTCTGAACAGCAATGTTTTTAGGATTGCTTGTCGAGGCATCAAAACCATCCAAACCACCGATTAAGGCATAGCCTAACAGATGACCTCTATCGACTGCATGGGTATAAGAGCCCTTTAGATTCTTGACCTGATGCCAGCCTGGAGGAGTCCATGAAGTCGAACCATTCCCAGTTTCTTCACGATTCTTGTACTGACGAGTAGCCTTAGACAAGAGGGCATTAGCCACGGTTGGTACGGTCTCCTTGCCCACCGTCTTTGTTTTATTATCAGCGTAGGGCTTACTTGAAACCTTGGCATTTAGGTTTGTTTTATTACCATTGACGATAAAAGCACCTGATCCGTTCCACTCCAGACTCCCTTTTACTTGGTTTTTGACTGCGTCTGTTAAGACACTCTCTGCCAATGCTTGACTAGGAGCTTCAGACGCTTGTTTTTTCTGACTAAGCTTGGTTTTAGGACTATTAGGTGCCGACTGCATCTGCTTGATATAATAGCTCCCTGTAGATAAGAGCAATAACACTAGCAGTCCAATCAGTGTCTGTCTTGTTTTTTTGTTCATATTTCTCCTTATCTTTAGAAAAAGGCTGGTCTCCCAGCCTAATTTCCTGTAAATTTATGAATCAATTCCTGCCATTTTGCTGGAGACAGGATGGCCCATGGATCTTGACCCTTGCCCAAGATTCCATAGCCTACCATTAGACCGATACCTAGGGCTAGAGCACCTAAAACCAGTACCAAAATGACTAGAAGTAAACGCTTGATTACATAACTTGATTTCTTATTCATCTTCATCATTTGCCTCAATCCGCTGAATCTTAGCACCTAGCTGCGCCAACTTCTCATGGAAACCGTAGTAACCTCTATCCAAGTGAACCAATTTACCGACCACAGTTTCTCCCTGTGCTACCAAACCTGTCAAAATCAAGGCTGCACTGGCACGAAGGTCAGTAGAAAGAACTTCCGCTCCCTGCAAAGGTTGACCACCAACAATACGAGCTGTATCACGGATAATCTCAGAATGCAAGCCCATGCGACGCATTTCTTCTAGATGTTGGAAACGATTTTCGAAAACTGTCTCCACCATAGTTGATTCCCCTTTTGCGACTGTCATCAAGGCTGTAAATTGAGCCTGCATATCTGTTGGAAATCCTGGGTGGGGCAAGGTTTTCACATGAACAGCTTTTAGATTTTCTAGTTGAGAGCGAACGCGAATTCCTTCCGTCTCCTCCGTCACTTCCACTCCCATTTCAAGCAATTTGGCAATCAAGGGACGGTTGTGCTCCCAGACAGCATCTTTAATCAAGACATCACCACCAGTCATGGCAGCAGCTACCATAAAGGTTCCTGCTTCGATACGGTCTTGGACTACATTGTGAGTCGTACCATGAAGTTTCTCAACACCGGTAATGGTAATGGTCTCTGTACCAGCACCCTTAACCTTAGCTCCCATTTCATTAAGGAGAATGGCTAGGTCAACAATCTCAGGCTCACGCGCAGCATTTTCAATCACTGTCATCCCATCAGCTAGGGTCGCTGCCATCATCAAGTTCTGCGTTGCACCAACACTTGGAAAGTCCATATAGATATGAGCGCCATGCAAGCGTTCTGCCTTGGCTTCGATGTAACCAGCTGTCTGACTAATCTTAACCCCCATAGCTTCCAGACCTTTCAAATGAAGATCAATAGGACGGCTACCAATGGTACAACCACCTGGCATGGATACCTTGGCATGACCCACACGGGCAAGGATTGGCCCTAATACAACGATGGAGGCGCGCATCTTGCTGACATACTTGTAAGGGGCTTCCTCAGTGATGTCGCCAGTAGCATCCACCTCAACAAGATGGGCTTCCTCATCAAAGTCAACCTTGGCATTCAAACCACCAACCACCTGATTCATAATAAAGACATCCGACAAGATCGGTACATTCTGTAAGACTGTCTTTCCTTCACTTGCTAGAATAGTCGCTGCCAACAAGGGCAAGACTGCATTCTTTGCTCCTTCGATGGTTACACTTCCTACCAGACGATTATCGCCACCTTGAACCACAATTTTGTCCATACTCGTTTCCTTTACTCTTGATTTTATAATAATCCTCTAAGCGCTTCTTGCCACAAATGATACAGGCTGATAAAGAAAGAACTCAAGATATAGCCCATTACAATGCTGAAAAAACCTACTAATAAACGAACTTTTCTTGTATTCTCAGCTGTCACTTTTAAAACCTTTTCCCATCTAACAAGATCCTTTAAAAGGTAAAAACTCACATAAATAAAGAGCATGTGACTGCTTAGAGTGAATAATAATTGAACCATTTGACTATTATACCATCTTCTCTTTTTGCGCGCTAGTTTGGAAATTCCCCTCAAAATCTATGGATTGTTTTTCAAGTAATCAATTGCATCTTGTAGGGTTTTAACGGGCACGATTTTCATATCTGTCTTGATTGTTTTGGATGCTTCTAGGGCTGTTTGGTAGTTGTTTTTTGCATCCGGGTGTGCTTTTTGTTCTTCTTCGCTAACAGGATTATCAGGGGCAAAGAAAATAGCGGCACCTGCCCTAGCCGAAGCTACAACTTTTTTATCAATACCTCCAATATCCCCCACATTCCCATCGCGGTCAATGGTACCTGTACCAGCAACAATACGACCATTACGAAGATCTGGGTGAGCTATTTGAGTATAGATAGCTAGACTAAACATGAGACCAGCACTTGGGCCGCCAATACCAGCTGTTGAAAAACTAATTGGGACATTGCTGATTACCTCTGTACGATCAATCAAGCCGATTCCAATCCCATTTTTTCCATTTTCCAAGCTGATAATCTTTCCTTCTGCAGACTTGGTTTGCCCATCCTCTTCATAGGTCACCTTGACGGAGTCCCCTAATTGTTGAGAACTGACGTAATCAATCAAGTCCTTGGAACTATCAAAGGTCTGATCATTGACTGCTGTGACCGTATCAGAGATATTGAGAATCCCTTTAAAGGTTGAATTATCCGTCACATTCAAGACATAAACCCCAAAGTACTTGAGCTCGATATCCTTACCAGCTGTTTTTAGCCCTTGATACTTGGCCATATTTTGTGATGTTTGCATGTAGAATTGATTGATCCGCATAAATTCAACATCGGAAGAGCCACCTGTAGTCTCTTGGGCACTACGAATATCTGTAAAAGGCGTCAACCACGCATAAATCATATGGGCTAAAGTAGCGTGCTGGACACCAACCGTAACGAATTGATAGGCCCCAGCTTCCTTATCTTCTGTGTCATTGACTTTAAGAACTTGGCGAATATCTTCCGAACCACCTGGAACCTCTATATAGTAGGGCAAAGGCACTACAAATGCCAAGAAGGTCACAATCAAGGCCGCAATGACATATAAGGGCCATCTAATCTTTTTTTTCATTTCTTATTTCCTCCAAAATACTCTCGGGAACATAGCAAGCAACATCCTGACCAAACTTCAATAGCTCTCTAACACCTGATGAACTGAGATAGAGATGTTCAGGTCGGCTATGTAAATAAATAGTCTCTATATCAGGAGACAGCTGATGGTTGTAGTAATCAAAACTGGCTTCGTATTGCAAATCCGACGCATTTCTCAAGCCTCGCACTAGGCAAGTAGCCCCCAGTCTTTTCGCAACATCGACCACCAATTCATCATGAGAAGACACGACTGCAACATTTTCCAAATGTTTCACAGACTTTTCTAGCCCCCGTTTACGATTTTCGATAGGGAGAAATCCTTGTTTGTGGGGATTAAAAAAAATACCAACATAGAGCTTATCAAAAAGTCTGCTCGCCCGTTCAATCATATCCAGATGCCCATTTGTCATCGGATCAAATGAGCCTGTGAATAAGCCAATCTTATCTGACATAGACTGTCACCTTACTAATTCCATAAATCTTTTCCTTCCAGATACCCAGGCAGGCAATTTCTTCTGGAAGTTCAACGGCCTTATCCGTCTCACACACAACCATGATATCTTCAGAAAAAAGCTCTCTCTCAGCCATTTTTTCAATATCTGCTACCATTTGTTCCTTGGCATAAGGAGGGTCTAAGAAAATAAGGTCAAATTCCCCAGATACCTGCTCCAATGCCCTTTCTGCATCCATCTTGAGGAGTTGAAATTTTCCAACATCCTTGGTCATCTGGATATTTTCAGCCACGATGGTCTGAGCCTTACGGTCTCGCTCCACCAAAACAGCGCTGGACATGCCACGCGATACTGCTTCGATAGATAAACCACCACTACCTGCATAAAGGTCCAAGACTCGTCCCCCTTCAAAGTAGGGACCAATCATGTTAAAAATGGCGCCCCTAACCTTATCTGAAGTAGGCCTTGTCGTCTTGCCCTCTAGTGTCTTGAGGGGACGTCCCCCATAGATTCCTGATACGATTTTCATACTGTTTATTATACCAAATTATAGACAAAAAGAGAAAGAAAACCGAACCTTGCGGTTCGATTCTCTACAAAATATTTTCGTAAGTATCGCGGACTTCTTGAGGCCAAACACTTGTTTGCACTTCTCCGATGTGTCTCTTGCGAAGTAGGAACATGGCCATACGAGATTGTCCAATTCCTCCACCGATTGTCAATGGGAATAGGCCGTTCAACAAAGCCTTGTGCCATTCCAATTCCAAGCGGTCTTCATCACCTGTGATGGCAACCTGACGGCGAAGGGTTTCTTCATCTACACGAATCCCCATAGAAGACAACTCAAAGGCTCCACCCAGAGATTCATTCCAGACAAGAATATCACCATTTAGACCCTTGTAGCCATTTTCAGACTCGCTTGTCCAGTCATCATAGTCTGGTGCACGTCCATCGTGCGGTTTACCATCTGGCAACTCGCCACCGATACCAATCAAAAAGACGGCTCCAAATTCTTTACAAATCGCATTTTCACGTTCTTTCGGTGTCAAGTCTGGGTAGCGTTCTACCAATTCTTCTGTATGAATAAAGGTGATTTGTTTTGGCAAGATAGACTCGATGTCATAACGGGCTTCAACAGCTAGCTCAGTCAGGCGAATAGCCTTGTAAATCTTCTCAACTGTTTCTTTTAGGTAGGCAATGTTTCGTTGTCCATTTGGGATAACCTTCTCCCAGTCCCACTGGTCAACATAAACAGAGTGGGTTGCATCCAAGGAATCCTCATCTGGACGAAGGGCTTTCATGTGGACAAAGAGACCCTCTCCTTCACCAAAGCCAAAACGAGCCAAGGTGTGGCGTTTCCATTTAGCAAGGGAGTGCACCACTTCATAAGTAGCATCAGGGATTTGGAGAACCTTGACCGATACGGCATTCTCCACACCTGATAAGTTGTCCTGCATCCCATCACCGACCTTACTCAAGATAGGACCTTGAACTTCGACAACTTCTAGCTTATCTTTCAAATACTGGGTAAAAGTGTTTTTGACAAAGGAAATTTCTTCTTGTTGATGGATAAAACTTTTCTTCATAGACAACTCCTCAAAAATTTAATAAACATATTATACACCTATTTCCAAGAAAAGAAAAGAGAAAATTTTAAAAAAATCAGTGTCACTCAAAACACTGATTTCATAGACCTTTTAGTCATTGCGACCAAAGATACGTAGAATACTTAGGAAAAGATTGATAAAATCAAGATAGATGCTGAGAGCCATTGACACCACCCAGCCTGTCGCTACACGACCTTGTGATTGTTCATAGGCGAGGCGAATCTTTTGGTTATCCCAAGCAATCAACCCTGAAAAAACCAAAACCATGGCTACGCTAATCATATAATCAAAGAAACCACTAGACAAGAAAATATTGACTATCATAGCAATAATCAAACCGATCAGAGCCGCCATCATAGCTCGACCAAGACCGCTCAAATCTTTCTTGGTGAAGATACCAACTGCAGCCATGACAAAGAAGAGAAGGGAGCTCGATACAAAGGCAGATAAAACTGTACCCGGAGTATAGAAGGCTACCACAAAACTAAGGGTAAAACCGTTTAAAACAGAGTATAGCAAAAATACTGGAAGAGCAGCTGGACTATTTCTTGAAGCCATGCTACTGGCAACGAAAACCAAGGCCAATTCTGCAAAGGTTGCAATGGTCAACCAGAGACGCCCCTGCATCAAAAAGTAAACCAACTGAGACTGAAAGACCGTCAACATAAGGCCTGATACCAAAGCAGATAGTCCGATTCCCAGACCAACAAAGGCATATACCTTAGCGTAAAATTGATTGAGACCTACACGGTCATGTATAATAGTGTGATTCATCTTTTCTCCTTTTCTATGAACATCTTTCCTTGATTATAACAAAAAAAGTTAAAATTAGCTTAAATGGAAAATCAAAATACCAGCTGCAATGGCAACATTCAAACTCTCCGCCTGCCCATTCATGCTAATATGGACCAACTGGTCTGCACTTTCAGCCATAAGGGGACTAATTCCTTGGCCCTCATTTCCCATGACTAGTACAAAATTTTCTATAGGAGGCAGTTCTCTGTAATCAACAGAATCTTTAGATAGGGTTGTAGCTAGCACAGGGATAGCTGCCTCTTTGGTTTCCTTAAGGAGCGCTTGGCTAGTCATCCGGTAAATAGGCAGATGAAAATGACTGCCTTGCATGGAACGTAAGGTCTTGAGACTGTAGATATCTGCCGATTTATCTGAAACAATCACTCCTGTAAAGCCTGCTGCATCCGCAGTTCGAATGATGGTTCCTACATTACCAGGATCTTGCACATCTTCCAAAAACAAGAACTTGCCCTGACTAAAGTCAGCTTGTCCTACTTCTTCTTTTTGAACCACCGCAACGATTCCCTGTGGAGTCTGAGAATCCGCCAAATCTAGTAAAATATCCTCTGACACCCAGATAGTTTGCGGAAAAGCAGCTAACTGATTTCGGTAACTTTCTAGGGCAAAGATTTTCTCAATCGTCACTCCAGCTTGGACAGCTTCTTCAAACAAGTGCCAGCCTTCAATCAAATAGGCAGACTTGCGGTATTTTTTTTGGTGTAATTTCTTAGCATTTTTTACCACAGAATTGGCTTTTGAGCTTATAATAGTCATAGAAATATTATAACACAATCAAAGGGGTTTGGTATGCAAAAGGTTAGAATGATTGCCCAAGGTAGGGTGCAGGGAGTCGGCTTTCGTTGGGGTGTTTATAGCCTGGCCCTTGAAATCGGTGGCATCACAGGTCGGGTATGGAATAACGACGATGGCACAGTGGAAATCTTAGCCCAAGCAGACTCATCTGCTATCATGGCAAAATTTATCCAAGAAATCCGAAAAGGACCGACACCTTTTTCAAAAGTAAGCTACTTAGATGTCAAACTAAGCAACTTTCCTCCCTACTCTGACTTTAAAATCGCAAATTAGGTCTCCAGAACTATTGTATATTTTGTAAAAAAACAGTAGAATAGAAAGGTATAATTTTTAAAGAAGGAATAAAAACAGTGAAATCTATTAAACGTTTTGCATTCTCGGCTATGGGAGTGGCTATGTTGCTTGTCTTAACTGGCTGTGTCAATGTCGATAAAACCACAGGTCAGCCGACAGGATTTATTTGGAATACGATCGGAGCGCCTATGGCTGAAGCTATCAAGTACTTCGCTACTGATCAAGGTCTAGGCTTTGGTGTCGCTATCATCATCGTAACCATTATCGTGCGCTTGATTATCTTGCCACTTGGTATCTACCAATCATGGAAGGCAACGCTTCACTCTGAAAAGATGAATGCCCTCAAGCACGTCCTTGAGCCACACCAAACTCGTCTCAAAGAAGCAACTACTCAAGAAGAAAAACTCGAAGCCCAACAAGCCCTCTTTGCCGCTCAAAAAGAGCACGGCATCAGCATGTTTGGTGGTGTAGGATGTTTCCCTATCCTCCTTCAAATGCCTTTCTTCTCTGCTATCTACTTTGCTGCCCAACATACTGAAGGGGTTGCTCAAGCAAGCTACCTAGGCATTCCTCTAGGTTCTCCAAGTATGATTTTGGTTGCCTTCGCTGGTGTCCTTTACTATCTTCAATCGCTCCTTTCACTTCACGGAGTAGAAGATGAAATGCAAAGAGAACAAATTAAAAAAATGATTTACATGAGCCCACTCATGATCGTCGTCTTCTCCCTCTTCTCACCAGCTAGTGTCACACTTTACTGGGTTGTCGGTGGTTTCATGATGATTCTCCAACAGTTTATCGTCAACTATATCGTTCGTCCAAAACTTCGCAAAAAAGTCCGTGAAGAACTAGCCAAGAACCCACCAAAAGCAAGTGCTTTCTCAACACCAAATGGACGAAAAGACGTTACCCCTGAACAACCAACTGCTATCACAAGCAAGAAAAAACACAAAAATCGCAACGCTGGAAAACAACGTTCGAGATAAGAAGAAAGGCTTAGCTGATTTGCTAAGTCTTTTTGCAAGTCAAAAGCCCGATGTTTCCATCAGGCTTCTTTTCTATCCATGTACACGTTTCGTATAGTCTTGGTAACTTTCGGTATCCATGAGTTGTTTAGCGTTCTTAACGCGGTCTGCTGTTGGTGGTTTAACCCCTTCGAGGGAATAGGGAATTCCCAATTCACGCCATTTAAACTCACCCATGGTGTGATAAGGCAGAATTTCAAACTTATCCACATTTTTAAGAGTCTTGACGAACTTACCAAGTTCAATCAAGTCATCGTCTCTGTCTGTCAATCCTGGAACTAGCACGTGGCGAATCCAGACAGGTTTTCCAATATCTGATAGATACTGGGCACAGGCCAAGATATTTTTATTGGTTTGGCTAGTAACAATCTTGTGCTGTTCTTCGTTGATTTCCTTGATATCTAAGAGAACCAAGTCAGTGACAGCCATGAGTTTGTCAAACTTTTCAAGGTAACGTGGTTTATTACGGAAAGGAAGGGCACAGGTGTCCAAGGTACAGTGGATTCCTTGTTCCTTAGCCTTGGTGAAAAGGGCAATCAGGAAATCAATCTGCAAGAGGGCTTCTCCTCCGCTGACTGTAATCCCGCCCTTATTTCCCCAGAAACCACGGTAGCGCAAGGCTTCTGTCAAGACATCATCTACCGTCCGTTCACGTGATTTATTGGACTCCATAGCCCAAGTATCTGGGTTATGGCAATACTGGCAACGCATGTGACAGCCCTGTAAAAAGACAATAAAGCGAATACCAGGGCCATCTACCGCCCCAAAACTTTCTGTCGAATGCACCATTCCTGTCACTTGTCCATAATCAATTGTTTCTTCAGACATATCGTTACCTTCCTTGAAAACGTTTTATAGTTTTATTATATCACGACTTGAAGGAAAAACAAGATTTTTACCTATTTTTTAGAAAGCAATCTGTTTTTCAATTTCATTTTCAATCTATTCTCAGATTATTCTTCAAAATCAAAACCATACAAGGTTGCAAAATAGTCTTCAGGGCGCTCTGCACGGCGGATTTGACGGGCTTTGCCTTCTTCAGTATAAAGGATTTCCGCAGAACGAAGTTTGGCATTGTACTGGTAGCCCATTGAAAAACCGTGGGCACCTGTATCATGAATGACCAGCAAATCACCGATTTCTGTATAAGGCAGTTCGCGATTGACTGCAAATTTATCATTGTTTTCACAGAGTGAACCAACCACATCTACCACTTCAACTGATCCATCTGGATGAGTCATGTTGCTAATATGGTGATAGGCTCCGTACATAGCTGGACGCATGAGGTTGACTGCTGATGCATCCACACCTAGATAGGTACGGTAGGTTTTCTTCTTATGAGTGACTCTTGTGACTAAAGCACCGTGAGGTGCCAGCATAAAACGACCCAATTCGGTGAAAATCTTGACCTGACCAAGACCTGCTGGAGTAAGAACCTCTTCATACACCTTACGAACTCCCTCACCAATCAAGGCGATATCATTTGGCTCCTGCTCAGGACGATAGTTGACTCCAATACCCCCGGAAAGATTGATAAAGTCTAGTGAAATACCCAGTTTTTCCTTGATTTCAACAGCCAATTCAAAAAGCTGACGCGCCAACTCTGGATAATAGAGATGGGTGACAGTATTGGATGCTAGAAAGGAGTGAATCCCAAAAGTCTTGGCTCCTTTTTCCTTCAAGATGGCAAAGGATTCAAAGAGTTGATCCTTGGTCATACCAAACTTAGCCTCCCCAGGATTATCCATAATGTCTGTCCCCAGTTCAAAAACGCCTCCAGGATTATAACGACATGAGATGATTTCTGGAATGCCTGCTGCTCGCTCCAAATGTTCAATATCTTCAAAGGCATCCAAGTTAATGATCGCACCTAATTCACGCGCATAGGCATATTCCTTATCTGGCGTATTGTTTGAAGAGAACATAATCTCAGAACCAGGGAAATCCAGTTTATGGCTCATCAAAAGCTCTACATAACTAGAGCAGTCCACACCACAGCCTTCCTCTTGGAGAATTTTCAAAATAGCTGGGGTTGGAGTAGCCTTAACTGCAAAATATTCCTTAAAGCCCTTGTTCCACGAAAAGGCTTGGTTGACGGCTCTTGCCTTCTCACGAATTCCCTTCTCATCATATAAGTGAAAGGGAGTTGGGAACTCGGCTACAATCGCTTCTAAGTCTTCTTTATTAATAAATGGTGTTTTCATAAGTTTCCTTCTATTCTATTTGCAAAGAAAGGCTGGGACAACCGTTCCAACCTTTATCCTTTATTCTTCTGTGTCAAAAATATTACCAATCTCAACATCGATGGCTTGGTTCTTGACATCAATATTGGTTACCTTCAAGAGTGACTTGTAGTCAAACTGCTTTTCACGTTCTTCTTGGGCATTGTCCGCAAAGACCGCTACACCTGCCAATTCTGAGTCGAATTCGCGCAAGAGACTAATCATCCCATTGACAGTTCCGCCGCCTTTCAAGAAATCATCCACAATCAAGACACGGCTACCTGCCTTGAGACTCCGTTTTGAAAGGAACATTTTCTCGATACGGTCACCACTTGAACCGGATACATAGTTGACGCTAACCGTTGAACCTTCGGTAATTTTCAGGTCACGGCGCACAATGACAAAAGGGACATTGAGGACATTGGCAACTGCATTTGCAAGTGGCACACCCTTGGTTGCTACTGTCATAACCGCGTCAATTTTTTGATCCATAAAGCTCTTGGCAATAATGCGACCAATATTTTTCAAGATGGCTGGTGTGCTAAGTAAATCAGACAGGTAGATGTAGCCACCTGGCAAGATACGGTCACTTTCTGACAACTTGGCACGCAAGTCTTCAACCATTTCCTTAGCATCATGGTTTGAGATTGATGGTGTAAAGATAACACCTCCGCCAGCCCCAGTCACAGTCTGGAGGTGACCGATTTCGATTTCCTCAAAGGCGCGTTTGATAATGACGATATCTTCTGAGATGGATGATTTAGCAGATTCATACTTTTCAGCAAAAGTATTGAGACTAGTTAGTTTATAAGGATGATTAATCAAATAGTTGGAAATGACAACCATCCGATCACTTCTTCTTAATTTCATTTCTATTTCCTATTCCATTTTTATTCAAAAAATCAAAAAGCAAACTAGAAAGCTGGTCACTGGTGGTTCAAAACACTGTTTTGAGATTGTCGATAGAACTGACAAAGTCTGTAATATACCTGCATATATACATACGACAAGGCGATACTACCCTAGTTTGAAGAGATTTTCGAAGAGTATTCATTTTTGTCTTTTACTTATTATACCATATTCACAGAAAAAAACGAACATTCTTATTCTAAAAAATGTTCATTTTTCTTAAATTATAAATCTAAACCTGGTTTATAGAAGGAACGATTGTCCATAGCGAAGATTTTATTGGTCATCTCTCCTTTATCCACCAAAGCCAGAGCTGTTGACATCATCATCATGCTGGCATCCAGATTGTCAATCATATGAATAATCTCTGCTTCCATAATGCGTGGACGGACTGGGCTTCCATACTCAAGTAAGCCGTGGTGACTGAGGATGACGTGACGAAGCAAAACGACTTCTTCCTTGGTATCATCGATGCCGAGCTCCATAACCGTCTTGGTAATTTCGCTATCAATGAGAGCGATATGTCCAAGAAGATTGCCTCGCACTGTATACTCAGTCTGTTCTGGTCCCGTCAACTCGATAACTTTGGCCAAGTCATGCAGCATAATTCCCGCATAGAGCAGGCTCTTATTGAGCCGAGGATAAATATTGCTAATGGCATCTGCCAAGCGCACCATGGTCGCCGTATGATAGGCCAAGCCTGTTTCAAAGGCATGGTGGTTGGTCTTGGCTGCTGGATAGGAGTAGAATTCCTTATCATACTTGGTGTAGAGATTTCGGACAATCCGTTGCCAGACAGGATTTTCAATTTTGAAAATCATTTGCGACATGTAGTCACGAATTTCCTTGATATCAACCGGTGGCTTGACCTTGAAATCAGCTGGGTCATTGGGTTCACCAGCTTGCGGCAGGCGGAGAGTGATTTGATTGACCTGTGGAGTGTTGTTATAAACTTCTCGGCGCCCTTTCATGTAGACAACCCTACCTGCGGTAAAGGCCTCAATGTTATGAGGTTGGGCATCCCAGAGCTTCCCCTCAATCTCGCCACTATCATCTTGGAAGGTAAAGGCTAGGTAGTTTTTCCCAGCTCGAGTTTGCCTCAGGTCAGCTGATTTGATTAAGTAAAAACCTTCAAACAGCTCATCTTTTTTCATGTGACTAATCTTCATATTCTTCCTCATTTTCTTGGAAATGGAGTAGATCAAGCGCAGGCTCACCTTCTGACAACTCAATGTGACGGAGCGTCCGCTCGATAGCTGTGGTACGACGGTTTAATAATTCATCAATATTGCCAGAGGCATGTTGGAGATGTTTTTGTGCCTTTACCAGAATACCACCAAACTTGCCAAACTCGGTCTTGACGCTGGCAAGAGTCTTACTGATATGGTCGGCACTCTTTTGGATATTGAGAGTTTTGAATCCAACTGATAGGGAGTTAAGAAGGGCTGATAGGGTACTTGGACCTGCAACAATAATCTGTTCTTCCCGTCTCAAATCATCAAAGAAGATAGGATTGCGGACGATTTCTGAGTAGAGACCTTCTGTCGGAACAAACAAGACTCCAAAATTGGTCGTCCGAGGCGGTGCTATGTACTTGCTCTTGATATCCTTGGCAAAGCGCTTGACGCTTGCTAAAAGCGATTTACGACAGCGTTCAATCTCGTCCCTATCACCTGCTTCATAGGCTTCTTCCAAGCGGTAATAATCAGCCAAAGGAAACTTGGAGTCAATCGGTAGGTATACATATTCCTGATCACCCTGTCCAGGTAACTTAATGGCATACTCCACTCGTTCACTGGAGTTTTCAACCGTTGCATATTCTCGTTCATACTGGGCAGGGGTCATGATGTCTTCGATGATTTGCCCCAGTTGCAATTCTCCCAGAATCCCTCTCGTCTTGGTTCCAGAGAGAACCTTGTTGAGGGCGCCGACATCACGGGCAACTGTCTGCATTGCTCCAAGGCCACGATTGACAGACTCCAGTTGTTTGGAAACTGTCTCAAAGGAGGCCTGTAAGCGTGTCTGCAAGGTCTTTTCTAACTTTTCCTCGACTGTCTGGCGCATTTGTTCCAAACGTTGCTCATTTGATTCCTGCAAGGCTTGGAGACGTTGGTCGGTCTTGTCTCTGGTTTGGAGGAGATTATCTGTCATTTCTTGACGGACCTGAGTCAGACCTTGGTACAATTCGATTCGCACTTCTTGCAAACGATCGCTGACAGCCACTTCCAAGTCTTTTTGATCTAACTGCCTGGCTTGTCGGGCTTGCTCAAAGCGATAATCCAGCTGATCTGAAAGATTATCTGCCTGATCCTCCAAGCTCTTGCTGAGATGTTTCTCCTGCTTATCCTGCCTTTGCCAAATCAGAAAGAGTCCAGCTAGGTTGGTAATCAATAATAGAACAAGTAAACTTTCCATCCTACCTCCTGTCCTTACTATGCAGCACGACCACATAGCCATCTGGGCAAGTCACCGAAACTTCCCTATCTATATATTCGTTAGAAGCGTACACTTTTTTAAAGAAAAAATTTTCCTCTGTCAACTCATACTTGGCACCAATAATAGTCAGCTGGCTATCCCGAACCGGCATAAAGGCTAGATAGTCGTAGTCTGAACGAGGTTCTAGCTGACTGGTCCCTTCTGGACAATAGGCAATCAAATTTTGCCCATCTTCAATTTCTATTTGACGCATATAGGGAGCCAACTTGGGATTGCTGGGCAGAAAGACATTAGCCAGCATATGATCAATACGACCACCCAAAGCACCGAAAATAGTAACCTCAGCCTGAGGATTTTGCTCAAAGATGGTTAAGAGAGCCAATTCCAAATCTGTATCATCTTTTTCTGGTCGGGCTTGGACAAAATGCTGGGCACGTTTTTGAATCAACTGTCGCTCTTCTTCCGTCACAGAATCAAAATCTCCGACTGCTAGAGCAATAGGAAGGTTTTCTTCCAGGACCCATAGCGAGCCCCGATCCACACCAACAAAACCATCAAAGTCCGTCCGATAATGACCACGGTCTCCGCCTGCAAAAACGGCAACCCTAGTCCAGTTGTTTTCTGAGAGTTTGTACTCGCTCATTGACATCTCCCTTAAAGACATAGGAACCTGCTACAAAAACGGTCGCACCAGCTTCTTTGGCTTGAGCAATCGTTTTATCATCAATCCCACCATCCACTTCAATCTCAAATTTCAAACCTTTTTCCTGACGAAGAGCAACCAACTCACGGACCTTATCCATGGTCTCTGGTAGAAAGGCTTGCCCACCAAATCCAGGGTTAACTGTCATGACTAGGACTTGGTCAACTAGATGAAGCACATGCTTAATCGCTTCAACTGGTGTACCAGGATTGATAACGACTGAAGGCTTGACACCGAGTGAACGAATCTTTTGGAGGGCACCATGAATATGAGGCGTTGCTTCCACATGGATACTGATAATATCCGCACCTGCACGCGCAAAGTCCTCTAAATGATGCTCAGGGTTTGACACCATCAAGTGGCAATCGAAAACCATCTTGCTATGAGGGCGAAGAGATTCGACCACACCCGCACCAAAACTGATTTGTGGTACAAAGTGACCGTCCATAATATCAATATGGGCATATTCTGCCCCAGTTGCTTCTAGGCGTTTGATTTCACGTTCAAAGTTGGCATAATCTGCTGCCAGAATTGACGGAGCAATCTTGTATTGAGACATAGGTTTCTCCTTATTTTGGAATTTTTTTGCTGACTTTTTTATAGGTTTCTCTGCGATTTTCAATCTCACTGAGGAATTGCAGGTAGTTGTCAAAACGAAAGGACGCAATGACACCCTCTTCAACTGCTGGTTTCACTGCACAAGACGGCTCATGGGTATGGGTACAAGTGCGGAATTTGCAGTCTCGACTAACAGTAGCAATCTCTGGGAAAGCCTGATTGAGGTCTTCAGCCGTTGTTACTTCATAATCCAGTGATGAAAAGCCTGGTGTATCTGCGATTTTACCCCCATTAAGATTGTAAAAACTAACTGCTCGAGTAGTGTGGCGCCCGCGACCCAGACTGTCTGAAATTTCTCCTGTTTCAAGATTGAGGTCTGGTGCGATTTTATTGAGAAGGGTTGACTTACCAACACCTGTCTGCCCCATAAAGACTGTAATCTTATCTGTTAACAAAGGCAGGAGTTCCTCTTTACTGGTCACAAAGTCATAGCCGATGTCACCATAAGTCTGTTTATAAAAATCCAGTTCTCCCCCATCTTCCAACAAATCCATTTTGGAAATATAGACGATGGGATGGATGCCCTTGTGTTCCAAAAGAACCAAGAAACGATCCAGCAAATTGCTGTTAAAATCAGGTTCCTTGACGGACATGATTACTACAGCTTGATCGATATTGACAATAGGCGGACGAACCAGACTGTTTTTCCGTTCGTGAATTTTGAGGATATAGCCTTCTGAATTTTCCTCGGCAGAGAAATCTACCCAGTCCCCAACATAAGGGGTATGGCCTTTTTTACGGAAATTCCCACGCGCGCGTGTTTGATAAACCTGGCCATCACTCTCCACATAGTAGAAACCTGCCAAGGCTTTAATGATTTGTCCCTGCATCTTAGAGCCCTTGCCCTTTAAGTGCATCTGCTAGACTGGCAAACTCTTCCAAGCTGAGAGCTTCCCCACGCACACTTGGTGACAAGCCTGCTTGATCCAAAGCCTTGGTCAGCTTGTCCTTGACTTCCTCAGTCTTGCCAAAGTAACCTGTCAGGTTATTCCATAAGGTCTTGCGGCGATGGGTGAAACTAGCCTTGGAAACCTTAAAGAAGAAGTTCTCATCTTCTACTTCTACAGCTGGCTCTGGACGGCGCACCATTTTCAAAATAGCAGAGTCCACGTTTGGCGCTGGCACAAATACCGTACGAGGCACGATAAAGGCAACCTTGGCTGTCATGTAATACTGCACCGCAATCGACAAGCTACCATAAGCCTTGGTATTTGGTTGAGCGGAGATGCGATCCGCCACTTCTTTTTGCATCATGACGACAAACTCACTAAAAGGAATGCCACTCTCAATCAAGTGCATGAGAATAGGCGTCGTGATGTAGTAGGGCAAATTAGCCACTACCTTGATTGGCAAGTCAGGATTTTTAAAATTCTGGATATATTTCGCCAAATCGACCTTGAGAATGTCCTCGTTGACCACGGTCACATTATCAAAATCACGCAAGGTATCTGCCAAAATTGGCACCAAACGGTGGTCAATCTCAAAAGCCATGACTTGGGCTGCACACTCAGCCAGAAACTCCGTCAAGGCACCAATACCTGGCCCGATTTCGATGACATTGACCTGGTCATCAATCTCAGCCGTATCCACAATCTTTTGAAGGATATTGGTATCCGTCAGGAAATTTTGCCCAAAGGACTTTCTAAAGGTAAAACCGTGACGCTCCAGCACTGCCTTGGTCACGCTATAATCTGCAATTCTCATCTATTCTCTTTTCTATTATCTGTTACTACTATTGTAACACATTCCCCTTGTATTTTGGGGGTGAAAATCATACCAAAAAACTATCTTTCCTCGTGAAGAAAGATAGTCTTGAAAATCTTTAAAAGGGGACTTAGCGGTTCTCTCGAAACATACGTTCATACTCTTCGAAAATCTCTTCAAACCACGTCAGCTTCACCTTGCCGTAGATATATGTAACTGACTTCGTCAGTCNNCAAAGCAGTGCTTTGAGCAGCCTGCGGCTAGCTTCCTAGTTTGCTCTTTGATTTTCATTGAGTATCAAAAAAATCAGCTTCTTGATAACTTCGATTTTCAGGTAGGGTCAAATCTACATCCTCCTCCACATCGTCCACTGTCAGTTCAACCGTTTGAGGTAAATTTTTCAAACGATAATGCTTTTGCCTTTGCCCTTCAATACTAGCAAAATCAAGCAAATAGCCATTCACTCGGATTTGAACCAAAAGGAGGTGATTGGTCATGTTTTCCATGATGAGAATATCTTCTAAACCACCTCTGGCACTCGGATAATCAGATACCCTGCGAATACGGATTTTTTCACACATGAGCAAGTTTCCTCATATCAATGATTTCATCGGCCTTATTCCAGACTAGGGGATTATGGGTCGCAATGATGATCATTCGATTTTCATCTTTCAAATCCACCAAGAGATTCATAACCTCCTCTGAATTTTCAGGATCAAGAGCTGCTGTTGGTTCATCTGCCAAAATCAAGGGTGGATTTTTCAAAATAGTCTTCGCAAGGGCAACTCGCTGAGCCTCTCCCCCAGATAAAGTATAAATTTTTTGTTCCAAATCCAAATATCCTAGATTAACCTTTTCTAAAGCCTCCACTTGCCTTTCCAAACGTTCTACTTTTGAGATTTTCTGACCAACAAAGCCCAAATCCAAATTCTCTTTGATTGATTGGTTTTCTAAGAGGCCAAAATTTTGAAAGAGATAGCCCATCTGGTCTCGAAAATACTCACGAGTGGGAATGGTTTTTAAATCTTTCCCCTGATAGAGAACCCTTCCACCATCTATCTTTTCTAGCTTTCCCAAGATATTCAGCAGCGTCGTCTTTCCGCTCCCACTCTTCCCGATTAAGGCATAGACCTTGCCCTTCTCCAGCTTGAGATTCAAACCAGAGAAAATCGCGCGGTCATTAAATTTCTTTTCCAATCCTTGAATATCAATCATCTTATTTTCCTTTCAATACTGCCATGCTACCAGCTTCTTCTTTTTTGTCCTGCCTTACTAAAATCAACAGAGCGTTAAGCGTAAATAAAGCTACAACTAGAGCGCTAATCAAGCTATCTCCTGTCAAAACACTAGATAGGATTAGGCCAAGCAAGAGAACCCCTCCTTGCGCCAGCAAGTACTTGCCATGAAGCTCATAAATTGTCATACCAGCAAGACGTTTAATCATAAGCTCCCGTCTGAACTGCTCAAAATAGAGAAGATTCATGGAATCAAATAACAAGATAGCCGTAGACAGGGTCAAAATCGTCCCAATAAGGAGAGAGTAAAACTCCACCCGTTTGTCATTTAGTACCTTGGCAAAAAATAGCTGGCTTTTTACCAAGTAAGAAACCTTGTGATACAGACCTTGCTCTTTTAGAGCTGTGATGCTGTCTCCATATCGATCTAGTTTCAAGGCACTATTAGCCGTAGTTCCCCACAACATCCCTGCAACAGGTCTTGTTCCAGTCGCTTGCGGCGTTAGAACTACAATAATCGGATCTTTTAGGTACTGGCGTGTTGTCTTGTACCCATCATTATAGAGGAAACGTTCCTGTCCTATTTCTGTAAAAGCTAGCCTTACCTGTGGGAGGTAGTGTTTCTGACTCGTCGCCTCTACACTTTCAGATGAAAATCTTTGCAGGTAATCTGTAAACAATCCTTGGTAGTAGGCAGACTGCTCTCGCAAGCTCTCAGGCAAAATCAGCCCAAACTCTCCCTCAGACAAGTTTTGCATCTTGTCCATAAACTCTGAAGAAACGGTAATCTTTTCTTCTATCAGATAGCGCGGTGAGACATAGATAGCATTCCCTGACGGTGTGTAGTCACTGAGACGATTGCCATCTAGGTCCACTTCTGCTCCATCTGAGAAATTGTCAACATTGCTCATAATATAAAAAGAGTCTGTATTGGCTAACCGTTCTTCAGTAAATGTCTGCCACTCACGATTATCCTTACGCATTCCTTCTTCATCGGCAAATGCACTAGACCAACCAAAGGATAGACGGTAACGGTCTGAGGACTGGCTCCATTTATCGCTAGCTCTCTCCATCTCCTGCATTTCACGGTAGTGGGGTAGGAGAGCAGTCGCACTCGATCCGACCACCAGTACGGCTAAGAGTTGCCCCACCATCATCAATGTCAGCATACGTTTGAGAGGGAGTTTCCCTTTCAATAGATCCACCAGACTATTTTCCTGTAAACCAAGTAGATAGACGACACTTAGTAAGGTAGAAATCCCTGCCAAAGTCAATCCATAAAGTAGAAGAGCAATGATGACCAGTTGCACCGTTGCCATAAACAAGGCACCTTGATACCAGAGAATCCCCAATCCCAAAAGACTGGATACCAGCACTGAGCAGATAAGCTGTCTCACATCTTCTAACACTGGTCTGAGAGCAACTCCAAACAAGCTCTCACCAGCTATTAAGCGAATCCCTGCCTGACGAAGGGATTTGATCCGATAAATCAGGGTCAGACTCATAAAGGTCAGCAGAAAAATAGCTAAACTCAGTAGCACCATAGGGGTGGCCGTCAATAGTAAGACTATCGAAAATGGATCTTCTCCATTCGAAACAAAGCCTTGATAACCAAGCTCTTTCAAGGTGGTCTGTAAGCTCACTCCATCCAAACTTCCTGATACAATCAAGTAAGACCCTAATAAATCACTCGTTTCTGCACTCTCCTTGGAGGAAATGGTCAAACCTTCTGGAAGCTCTCCCTCACCATAAGTGGCATAGGTAAAGCGTGTTTCTCCAGCTTCATTTGGCTCAACAATTCGACGAGCGATGAGACTATTGTGCTCTACCGCCAAGTGACTCAAAGCCTCTGTCAGTTTTTCTCGATCAGCTACTGATTGGTCTAGCCCAGTACCCATCACATCAACAGAGGGATAGTTACCAAATAAAATCTCTTCTCGATGGTCAACAGAAGTTATCACCATATAAAGCGATACCAATACCATTGAAATCAAAATAAATAAGCGTTTCATCATTTCCTCCAAAAAGTTACTTGGTCACTTAGTGAGAAGGTGACCACAGTCACTGCCATGTTAAGAAGTTTATTAAGTTCTTTCTACTAGCAACATCTTCAAATATATTATATCCGTTTTTTCAGGAACTATCAAGGACATCAATGTCCTTAAAATCTAATTCTTTCATATTATTTTTAGCTTATATCTAAAAAAACAGTCCTAAAGACGAACTTTAGAACTGTTTCAATGCTAGAACAAGGACATTTTTGTCATTGCTTCACTATGTTTATAAATATTCTTACCCTATTATAAAACGAAGGACACATAAAAAGGTGCCTATTTGATGTACTCTGATTGCAAAATACCACAAAGTAAATTTAACATAATCTCCAATCATTCGTATAAACAATTGTGTGAAACTAATCCGAGAAAAATCAATCACTAGTTGTCAGAGACTTTTTTAGGATTATTGTTTATTACTCGCAAATGGTAAACACGGATTATTCCTACTACTATGAGAACAACTAAATAAGACTGAGTACAGAATTATTTCTTTAAATTATTCGTTTCCTTCTTTATAAAACGGATATGTAACTATTATACCCAAAGTACTAATTATAATTTTAAAGATTGCACCTAAAATATTTAAAGTTGATAAATCAAGTATTCCGTGTATTAGGTATAGTAGACAGAAAAAGAATGGAAGGTATTTTTTTAATTTTTTCATAGCAACAAAATAAATTCTCCTCTCTCTTTTTTTGAAACCGATTTCTTATATGATAAGAATATCATTTTTATTATTTGTTGTCAAAGAAAAAATCGAATTTTTTAGATATTTTACTATAGTAGATTGAATTTTATTTAAACCACCAAGTAACTAAATAAAATAGAAAAGTTCATACTGTAATCTCCTTTCACATTTTAATTAATTATAAATTATTCTTAAATAAACTCCAAGGACATCAATGTCCTTAAAATCTAACCATTTCGTGTCATTTTTAGCTTATATCTAAAAAAATAGCTCTAAAGACGAACTTTAGAACTGTTTTGATGCGAGAACAGGGACATTTTTGTCACTGATTCACTATGTTTATAAATATTTTTTGACATCCTCTTGCCATTCCTCTGTCAATTTCTTTACTAGAAATTCATCTCCAATTAGCTGCGCAAATGTTTTAGAAGACTGATAAAATGATTCAGCTAAACTAAAATCTCTTTCTTCTCTTAATGCTTGCTTCCACAAAAACATAAATACAAGAGGTTTCTTTTGATAATCTTGAGTTTTATCCATAATTTCTTGTAAACACGATAGATAATCATTAAAACAATCAGTTACTCCTACCTTTTCAAGACAACACATTCCTGAAATAAGAGTATCTCTAATTATAAAGAAGTTTTCTAATTGAGTTACCTTCTTCTGTTCTAAAAGAAAGAACATTAGCTTTTCGATTTGATTCACAAATTTGGCAAGATCGTTTCTAATGAGCATTTGATAAAAAAACAAACGAATCAACAACATATCATTTATTGAATAAGCTTCTTTTTCTATAATCTGAGGCATATATTCCTCAAGTATTAACTCTGCATATTCAGGCCTTATAGTTCTAGAAGTATCCAAACATGCCTGCAATACTTCACATGCTAATTGTTCCTCTTTAGGAAGATTATCAAAGTATGTTTTATAAATCTCTTCCAAACACGCTTCTTTCTTATCATACTCCTCTTCTTTACCATAGATTGGTTCACGTAAAATCTGGTATTTCAATTCTAAATAAGCAGAAGGAAGAGCTGAAAAATCCGGCATAAGGCTATAAGCTGGAACTCCTAGCCGGCGAGCAATATAGTCTAACTTGGGCAAACTCGGTTGCGAAGCTCCACTTTCAATTCGCGACAGTTGACGAACTGTCAGTTCTTGCTCATCTCCACAAAAATCTAGACGACTAATTCCTTTCTCTATCCGAATCTCTTTAATTTTTTGACCAATTAACATCAGACGCCTCCTCTTCTACCTGCTTCGAAAAATACTATGAAACTTAAAAAATTGTAACGGCTACATCTGTCCTACTCATAAGATTTCATAGCTTCTTCCACTTCTGCCAAGGTGACCCCAAACAACTCTAGGCGTTTGAGGAGTTGCTTGCCGTTGGAATAGCCAATTCGGAGATCCTCTCCTAGATATTCTCTTCGCTTACGGCTGTCTGCCCCTGCTAGAAAACCAAGGCGAATCAAGTCGCTACGACTGATGTCAAACTGACTCTCCTGTTCAAATTGTTCTGTCACCTGAGCTAGAGCCGTTTTCAAATCTTCATAACTGGCATGCTCAATTCCCAGGGAATGGCCTTTGTTCTTGGACTTGGGAACAGCTTCATCTCGTTTGAGGAAGGCATGCTGAACTGTTGGAATAGCCGTCATAATCATGCGCCGAATCCGCTCCCCGTTAAAATCTGGGTCTGTAAAGACAATGACTCCATGACCTTGGTGCAGGCGCTGAATCCGCTCTATGTCCTGGTCATTGATGGCAGAACCTCGGGTCTCATAGGTCTCTACATCGAAATAACGTTTGAGATTAGCCGTATCATCGCGACCTTCGACCACGAGGACTTGGGAAATTTTTTCTTTCATTACTTGCTGTCCAATCCAAAAATGCGCTCTGCATTTGCAGTCGTTGCCGCCGCCAGCTCTTCTGCCGTCATGCCACGCAAGTCCGCAATAAAGTCGACCACATAGCGAGTATAGGCTGTTTTATTTTCGCGACCACGCTTAGGTACAGGAGCCAGGTAAGGCGCATCTGTTTCCACCAAAATCTTGTCCAAAGGTAACTCTTTAGCTGCTTCTTGGAGGTCAGTTGCCTTCTTAAAAGTCACCACTCCTGAAAAGGAAATGCTCATACCAAGCGCGACAAACTTCTCTGCCCATTCAAGAGTTCCTGAGAAAGAATGCATGATACCACCACGAGGACCAACTCCCTCACTCTTGATAATCTCATAGGTATCTTCCAACGCATCACGGGTATGAACAACAAAAGGCAGATTCAAGGCCTTAGATAGCTGAATCTGACGGCGAAAAACCTGCTCCTGCACCTCTTTGGGCGCTGTCATCCAATGGTAGTCTAAGCCAATTTCACCCAAGGCAACTACCTTGGGATGCTTGAGCTTATCAAGCAGGTAGTCTTCAATCTCCTCTGTGTAAGTCCCTGCTTCTGTCGGATGCCAAGCAATAGTCGCATAGAGTTGGTCATACTCATCTACCAAGTCCAAGGCACGCTCAATCGTCGGTTTATCAAAACCAACAATATTCATCTGTGTCACACCCATCTCAACAGCCAAGGCAATTTCTTCTGCCTCACGACCTGCAAATTCTTCTACATTCAAGTGTGTATGTGTATCAAAAATCATCTCTTCTAACCTCGTTTCCTATCTTCTATTATACCAAAAAAGAGGAGGGGCACCCAATTTTTCGGTTTCCCTCCTCTCTTCAATAGAACTATTCTGCTAGCTTTTCTACTCGATATTACCCATCTCCTGTCCCACAGTTAGAGACGGAAGAGATTGGCTATATTGATAGAACCTCCCTATTCATCTAATACTCTTCGAAAATCTCTTCAAACCGTGTCAACGTCGCCTTGCCGTATATATGTGACTGACTTCGTCAGTTCTA
>NZ_VMLA01000160.1:0-306 GCF_013276425.1 Streptococcus sp. 3874
TTTCATTGAGTATAAGTTACTGGCTCATCCTTCCATTATCTCTTATATTACAAAATACTCCATAATCTCCAGCCCATCAATCTGGCTAGAGATTACAGAGTTATTTTCAGCCTTAATATCCTATCAAAAAATAATATTAAGATTCATTCAGTTAGATTTAGTTTACCAATTCACCGTTAGCATTGACTCTATAGCCGTTTACTGTTGTATTGACTGCAAGCATACCTGATGCATCTACGTAATACCATTTCCCACTAACTTGGAACCATTGGCAAACTTTCATATCGCCATTACTATTGAGGTAGT
>NZ_VMLA01000160.1:340-688 GCF_013276425.1 Streptococcus sp. 3874
TGTCTAGTAACCATCCTGTGGCCATTGAACCATTACTATTGAGGTAGTACCATGAACCATTGTCTAGTAACCATCCTGTGGCCATTGAACCATTACTATTGAGGTAGTACCATGAACCATTGTCTAGCAACCATCCTGTGGCCATTGAACCATTACTATTGAGGTAGTACCATGAACCATTGTCTAGCAACCATCCTGTAGCCCTTGAACCATCAGCATTGTAGAAGTACCACATTCCATTTTCTTTTTTCCAACCTCTCGTCATAGAACTATTACTGTTGAGGTAGTAGAATGAAGAGTTGCCGAATAAGAAACCTGTACCCATTGATTCTGCTGGCTTAGCTGGCA
>NZ_VMLA01000161.1:0-519 GCF_013276425.1 Streptococcus sp. 3874
AAGGTCTCGAATGTAGATTTTATTTTTAGACGTCTCAATTGTCTGAGCGTCTGCCTTCTTGGGATGCTCAGGTCGAGGAGTGACCGTTCGCCAACCATGTCGTTTCAGGAGATAATAGAAACCATCACGTGTGGAAGTGCGACCAATCTCTTTTTGATAGGCTTCAAATAACTGATTGACAGTTACAAATTCCCCAGCCTGAGCAGCTTCTATATGACGTTTTAGAAATGCTTGTTCTTCTTCGTAAGTCATATATTCTCTATGACGTCCACCACGGGTCTCCTGAAGAAGCGCTTCTAAACCAAACTCCTTATATTTTTTCAAATTCCTCCAAACAGTTGTTTTATTGCAATCTAGCAAATCCATGATTTCCTTATAACTCTTTTCTTTTGAGCGAAAATAAATAATCTGTAGACGTTTGTGATATTTGGCGTACGATGAATCTCTTAGGAGTTGTTCAATTTTTTGTGTTTCTTCGTTTGTAAGTTTCATAACTACTATTATAAGATGTTTTTTGAT
>NZ_VMLA01000162.1:0-1637 GCF_013276425.1 Streptococcus sp. 3874
GTCAGTAACATATATACGGCAAGGCGACGTTGATGTGGTTTGAAGAGATTTTCGAAGAGTATTAGAAAATGCCGATAAGGGTCTGCATACCAAGAGTGGTGAGGATGATGGCAATCCAGCAGATGGCTCCAAGAAGAATGGATTTTCCACTGGATTTGACCATAGCGACCAGATTGGTTTTGAGACCGATAGCACTCATAGCCATGACAATAAGGAATTTAGAGAGTTGTTTGAGAGGGGTAAAGAAACTACTAGACACACCGAGAGAGGTCAGAAGGGTGGTTAGGAGAGAGGCAAGGATAAAGTAAAGGATAAAAAGTGGGAAGACTTTTTTCAGTTGTAGGCTTTGCTTGTTTTCTTGTTGGCGACTTTGCCAGTAGGAGAGAAAGAGCGTGATAGGGATAATAGCCAAAGTACGTGTGAGTTTAACAATGGTTGCAGACTCGAGGGTATTGCTTTGGTAAAGACTGTCCCAAGCGCTGGCGGCAGCCGTTACAGAGGAAGTGTCGTTGACCGCAGTCCCTGCAAAGAGGGCGAAGCCTTCATTGGATAGATGAAGCCAGGTGCCGAGGGTTGGAAAGATGAGCGCAGCCAAGACATTGAAGAAAAAGATAACGGAAATGGCTTGGGCTACTTCCTTTTCCTTAGCATCAATAACGGGCGCTGTCGCAGCAATGGCAGAACCACCACAGATAGAAGAACCTACTCCAACCAAGGTAGCCAGTTTTGTATCCAGTGCAAAGAAGCGCTGGAAGAAGTAGGCAATAATCAGAGCTATTGAAATGGTGGATAGGATGACAGGGAGCGAAGATTGCCCAACTGCGAAGACTTGCGAGATATTGAGACCAAAACCAAGCAAGACAACGGCATACTGGAGCAATTTTTTAGAACTAAAGGTCAATCCAGCATCCAGTTGTTTATAAGACGAGAGAAAGGGATGTAGGAGCATTCCCATGAAAATGGCAAAAACGGGCGCGCCAATAACAGGGAAGAATCCTCCTAAGTACCAAGATACGATAGAAATGAGAAGGCAGGCCAAGATACCTGCTCCATTTTTTGATAGAAATGACATAAAAACCTCCAAATAAAATCTATTACCATTATAGACCTAAAAACAGGAAAAGTAAAATAGAAAGTGGAGCCAACAATTATTTGACAAGTAGTGCTAATTATGTAACAATAATCTTACAAGAACTGTAACGAAGTCTTGGCAAAAACAAAAATACCAGAGCTCCACCTCTGGTATTTCTTTTTGTCCAGTTACATTAAAACTAAACTCAGGTTATATTTTTTTGTCGCGCTTATCTAACCACTTTCTGACTATCCACTCAGAAATGACATTACCGGTAATAGTAATCAGTAATGGTGCTAGAATAGTTGTAACGAAGATTATCAAAACCTCAATACTCTTCGAAAATCTCTTCAAACCACGTCAACGTCGCCTTGCCGTATATATGTGACTGACTTCGTCAGTCTTATCTACAACCTCAAAACAGTGTTTTGAGCAGCTTGCGGCTAGCTTCCTAGTTTGCTATTTGATTTTCATTGAGTATTATTATTTTTTATTCTTTACAGATTCAAAATAGACCTTTATTATTTTTCTAAAAAAGGAAAGCTCTGCGGCCTTCCTTCGTCTT
>NZ_VMLA01000163.1:0-796 GCF_013276425.1 Streptococcus sp. 3874
TAGAAGCAATCGAATCAGCTTTAGAAAGAGTAGATGAGTACGCTAAAAGTTATAATAGACTCGAACAGCTAGATAAAGAATTTCCAGATAAACTAAAAAAATCTATTCTTCAATATGCTATGCAAGGAAAATTAGTTGAACAAGACCCAAATGATGAATCAGTCGAAGTTTTACTTGAAAAAATACGAGCAGAAAAACAAAAACTCTTTGAAGAAGGCAAGATTAAAAAGAAAGATTTGGACATTTCTATTGTTTCCCAAGGAGATGATAACTCTTATTATGAGGAAGTTCCTTATGAAATACCAAAAAGTTGGGAGTGGGTGAGGTTTTCTACATTGGTTGAAATTGTTAGAGGTGGTTCTCCACGACCAATCAAAGATTATCTTACTTCCGAAGTAGATGGAATAAATTGGATAAAAATAGGTGATACTGAAAAGGGTGAAAAGTATATAAATAATGTTAAAGAAAAAATCAAAAAATCAGGGCTTAACAAAACTAGATTTGTAAAAAAAGGTACATTTTTGTTAACTAATTCTATGAGTTTTGGTAGACCTTATATTTTGAATGTTGATGGTGCAATACACGATGGATGGTTGGCTATTTCGAACTATGAAAACTCATTAAATAGAGATTACCTATTCTATATTCTTTCATCAAATGTAGTTTATTCTCAATTTTTATCTCTAATTAGTGGAGCTGTTGTGAAAAACTTGAATAGTGATAAAGTTGCTTCTATTCTTATCCCTCTCCCTCCGCTAGCTGAACAACAACGCATAATAGAAGCAATCGAATCAGC
>NZ_VMLA01000164.1:0-1900 GCF_013276425.1 Streptococcus sp. 3874
AGGTCGACAAATCACAATTGGCAATCCAAAAATCTCTGGAAGAACTTGAAACTTTGAAGAAATCTCTGATGCAGGAGTATTTTGGCTGATATTCTGCCATTGTAATTACGGTAATGATTTGTTATAATACAACAAAGGAGGAAATCAGATGGTAGTAAAAACAAGAAAACAAGGAAATTCAATCACCATTACGATTCCAAGTGAATTTAATATTCCAAGTGGTGTTAAATACGAAGCGAAATTGTTACCAAGTGGTGAGATTATCTTTACTCCTGAAGAATTGGGGCAGCAGGTTTCTTATGTATCTGATGATGCCTTTGACTTAAATTTAGATAAAATATTTGACGAATACGACGATGTTTTCAAAGCTTTGGTGGAAAAATGACAATCTATCTGACAGAAAAGCAAATTGAAAAAATAAATGCTTTAGCAATTCAACGGTATTCTCCAAATGAGAAAATTCAAACAGTTAGTCCTTCTGCCTTAAATATGATTGTGAACTTACCAGAACAATTTGTCTTTGGGAAGCCTCTTTATCCAACAATTTTTGATAAAGCAACGATACTATTTGTCCAATTGATAAAGAAGCATGTTTTTGCTAATGCTAATAAAAGAACCGCTTTCTTCGTTTTGGTCAAATTTTTACAATTAAACGGCTATCGTTTTTCTGTAACGGTAGAAGAAGCAGTAAAAATGTGTGTAACCATCGCAGTAGAAGCTTTAACTGATGAAAAAATGACAAGCTACTCCAAATGGGTTTCTGAACATTCTGTTAGAGAAAAGGTCAAAAAGTAACCTAGTATGCTGGATTTGAATGAGCACAAGAAAATAAATGAACAGACAATATTAGAATTCTGTAATGCAGAAACTGATATTGTCTCTTTTTATTGATGAATAAGAAAGTGAGAAATTATGGAATCAAAAGTTACAATTATCATGCAAGAAATGTTACCTCTTTTAAATAATGAACAATTACTAGCGTTGAGAGAGAGTTTAGAACATCATCTAGTAGACGGAAAAAAGCAGCAGAAGTATTCGAATAATAACCTGTTGCAACTCTTTATCACTGCCAAACAGGTAGAGGGCTGTAGCTCAAAAACAATTCGTTATTACCAGAGGACGATTGAAAACTTGTTTAATGCTATTAAAGAGTCTGTGACACAACTCACAACAGATGATTTAAGGAGTTATTTAGCAAATTACCAGTCTGAAAAGGATTGTAGTAAGGCGAATTTAGACAATATTAGGCGTATATTGTCTTCTTTTTTTGCTTGGCTTGAGCAAGAGGAATATATCATTAAAAATCCCATTCGACGGATAAAGAAAATTAAGACTGAGCAAAATGTGAAGGAAACTTATACTGATGAACATTTGGAAATTATGCGCGATAACTGTGAAAATTTGAGAGATTTGGCAATAATAGACCTACTAGCATCGACAGGTATGCGTGTAGGGGAGCTTGTACAGTTGAATCGTTCAGATATTGATTTTGAAAACAGAGAGTGTGTTGTCTTTGGTAAAGGAAAGAAGGAGAGACCAGTATATTTTGACGCTCGTACGAAAATTCATTTAAGAAACTATCTTAACGACAGAAAAGATAGTCACCCTGCTCTTTTTGTAACGTTAGTTGGAAAAGTCCAGAGGCTTGGAATTGCTGGTGTAGAGATTCGCTTAAGAAAGTTAGGAGACAAACTCGGTATACAAAAGGTTCACCCACATAAGTTCAGAAGAACTTTAGCGACTAAGGCAATTGATAAAGGTATGCCTATCGAGCAAGTCCAAAAACTGCTAGGTCATAGCAAGATTGACACAACCCTGGCCTATGCCATGGTCAATCAAAATAATGTCAAGCATTCACACCAAAAATTCATCTCTTAAAAGCAAATCCCGATATTCCGAG
>NZ_VMLA01000165.1:0-749 GCF_013276425.1 Streptococcus sp. 3874
GGAACCTTAGCTGAACCATCTGCTCCAATCGTCACTTTAATTGGACGACCATCCTTACCTGGAAGTTCTACCATTGTTCCTTCTGGATAAGTTGAGCCATCTGGTTTCTTAGGTGTTACTGTAACGTCACCTGTAGTAGGATCTTGTACCAAGTCAATAGTTGGTGTCTTACGAGCTGGTGTTGTTACATCCACTGGTTGTGATGGTTTCTTGTTCGGTTCTGTTACTTTACCTTTACCTGGCACAGCACCTTTCGGAAGCTTGTCATTTGGTACTTCACCTGAACCATTGTCACCAATTGTTACTGTGATTGTTGTTCCATTTTCTCCTGGAATTTCTACCTTAGCTCCTGATGGGTAAGTTGTTCCATCTGGTTTCTTAGGTGTTACAATCGCATTTCCATTTGGTTGTTGAGCAATTTCAATCTTACCTGGTGTTTCAGTCGTTGGTGTTGCTGGTGTTACCTTAGCTGGTGTTGTTACATTAGGAACTTCTACAGCTGCTTTACCTGGTTCTGTAATCTTAGCCTTACCTACAACCGTAGTATCTGGTAATTGATCATTTGGAACCTTAGCTGAACCATCTGCTCCAATCGTCACTTTAATTGGACGACCATCCTTACCTGGAAGTTCTACCATTGTTCCTTTAGGATAAGTTGAGCCATCTGGTTTCTTAGGCGTTACTGTAACGTCACCTGTAGTAGGATCTTGTGACAACTCAATAGTCGCTGCTAGAGAATTTGCAACTTT
>NZ_VMLA01000166.1:0-543 GCF_013276425.1 Streptococcus sp. 3874
AATTTGCTCTTTGATTTTTTGAGTATAAGGACATGTTGGATTCTATGTGCTGTATTGTCAACAATACACTCTTCTTCCTGTATATCTACCAACATGATTTACAGAATTTTATTTTACTATAATTTTACCTATATTCCAAGACAGAAATAAAATAATCAAGAACAAAAACGCATATAACCAATAACTAGCTATATGCATTTTAACACTTAAAGCGAACTGTTAAGTTGCGACTAGTGGTATCCAGTCCTAAGTAAGTCGGAAATATACAGTTTATTTACGACTAGCAAGGCATTTACCCGGCAATAAGAGCTCATCTAAATTGACTTTTTCTTAAAGTAGAAATTTCTACGAAAACTATCTAAATAAACTTTTAATCTCTATGACGGACAAAACATGTCTCAGTTATTCATCAACATCCAAGGTTCTAGTAGTTGACCCACTCCCCATTGGAGTTAACTTTATAACCATCTACTATAGTATTAACCGCTAATCTTCCGCTTTCATTGACATAGTACCATTTGTCTCCAACTTGGAACCATTGAT
>NZ_VMLA01000017.1:0-642 GCF_013276425.1 Streptococcus sp. 3874
AGATATAATAAATGAGCCGGCTTAGCTCAGTTGGTAGAGCATCTGATTTGTAATCAGAGGGTCGCGTGTTCAAGTCATGTAGCCGGCATTTTTAGATAGAAGAAAATAGTGCGAACGTAGTTCAGTGGTAGAACACCACCTTGCCAAGGTGGGGGTCGCGGGTTCGAATCCCGTCGTTCGCTTAGAGAGGCCGGGGTGGCGGAACTGGCAGACGCACAGGACTTAAAATCCTGCGATTGGTAACGATCGTACCGGTTCGATTCCGGTCTTCGGCATAATATAATGAGCACCCTTAGCTCAACTGGATAGAGTACCTGACTACGAATCAGGCGGTTAGAGGTTCGACTCCTCTAGGGTGCATTTTTCTATTTAACTCGGGAAGTAGCTCAGCTTGGTAGAGTACTTGGTTTGGGACCAAGGTGTCGCAGGTTCGAATCCTGTCTTCCCGATTCATGGCGGTGTAGCTCAGCTGGCTAGAGCGTCCGGTTCATACCCGGGAGGTCGGGGGTTCGATCCCCTTCGCCGCTATAATGATCTTGTCGGACCTTTAGCTCAGCTGGTTAGAGCTCTCGGCTCATAACCGAGTGGTCGTAGGTTCAAGTCCTACAAGGTCCATTTGAATATTGGAGGATTACCCAAGTC
>NZ_VMLA01000018.1:0-35673 GCF_013276425.1 Streptococcus sp. 3874
TAAGACTGACGAAGTCAGTTACCTATACCTACGGCAAGGTGACGTTGACGTGGTTTAAATTTGACTTTCGAAGAGTATTACTCTCTCTTGTCACTGCTTTCTATTCTACCATAAAGTCCAGCCTTTGAAGAACTTTTACTAGAATACAAGGCTTCTGTCTCTATTTATCATCTTAAGCATCAAAAAAGAGGGAAGCTCCCTCTTTTACAAATTCAATGCTGCTAGGGTATCCAAATACTGGTTGTTGATGACCGCCAAAATATAGGTATCTGCCTTCAAGAGGTCATCTGGTCCAAATTCAACATCCAATGGGGAATTTTCCTGCTCTCGGAAGCCCAAAATATTCAGATTATATTTGTCACGGAGGTCTAATTTACTCAGACTTTGACCTGCCCAAGACTGAGGAATTTTCATCTCCACAATAGAGACATTTTTATCCAACTGAAAGACACCAACACTATTATGGAAAAGAATGGTATGTGCTAGAGACTGCCCCATTTCATACTCTGGCGAGACAACCGAGTCAGCTCCAATCTTTTCTAGCACTTTCTTAGCAGTCTGACTTTTGACCTTAGCAATAACAGTCGGTACCCCCAAACTCTTACAGTGCATAACCGCAAGCACACTCGACTCCAGATTTCCACCTGTCGCGACGACAACGGTATCGCAGGTATCAATCCCTGCTGATCTCAATAATTCTTCATCTGTGATGTCACCAATCACTCCACGCGCCAAAACTGGCTCAAACTGATTGATGCGCTCTGCGTGGTCATCAATAGCGATAATATTCATATCCTGCTTGGCTAGGGCAGCTAGGACACTGCTCCCAAAAATTCCCAATCCTAAAATTCCAATCGTACGATCTGACATTCTCTTTCCTTTCTTAACCAATACTAATATCTGCTTTCATATAGTGAATCATATCTTTCTTTTCTGGATGGTAATCTGCCAAGCTAACAAACAAGGTCAAGGGACCAATTCGTCCCATAAACATAAGTGGCATGATAACACTGAGAGCCAATTTCCCAAGATCAGAAGTCAAATTTGCCGTTACACCAACTGTACTAAGAGCTGAAATGGTTTCAAATATGAGGTGGATAAAGGGAGGATTGCCTTTGGCTGTCATCCCTAGCAGGATCAATCCTACCAAGAAGCTCATCAAAAAGATAATAAAGACACTAAAGGATTTTTGAACCGTTCGCGGCGCAATCGTTCGTCTCGCAACATTGGCATGAGGCAAGCCCAAAAGCTCACTTCGAGCAAAGACCAAGAGGACAAAAAATGTCGTAATCTTGAGACCCCCAGCCGTTCCCCCAGGTGCCCCACCTAGAAACATCTGTAAGATATAAATCAAAAGAGTCACAGGATGAGCCTGAGTATAATCTATCGTAGAAAAGCCTGCTGTTCGCATCGTCACTGTTTGAAAAAAGCTAACTAAAACCTTATCGGCAACAGGGAGATTGCCAATCGTTCCAGCATTGTTCCACTCAAGAAAGAGAGTAGTTGCCGTTCCAAATAACAACAAACCTAGAGTCAATAATAGTACAAGCTTCGTATGAAAGTGCAGGCGCCCTTTTTTCTTTCTTCCTACATGACCAGCCAAATCAAACCAGACCATAAAGCCAAAACCACCTGTAATAATTAAGCCTGCAATCACCAGATTGACCAGTAAATCGGTCTGAAAAGCAAATAAACTGGTGCTCCCCAAATTATCAAAACCTGCATTACAGAAGGCGGATATAGCTAGAAAAATGGAACTAAAAAGACCGCGCCCCCAGCCAAGTTGTGGAACAAAACGAAAACTGAGGAATAGAGCTCCCAAACCCTCAACTAGAAAAGTTGTGAGAAAAATAGAATGGACAAACTTTCTCAAAGATCGAGTTTCTCCATAACTAAAACTATCCTGAATAGTTGCACGGCTACGAAGACTAAGCTTTTGCTTGCTCTGGATATAGAAAACCCCAATAAAGGTCATGAGCCCTAGACCACCGATCTGAATCAAGAGCAAACAGATTATTTGACCCCAGATATTATATGTGTGAGCTACTGGAAGGGTTGAAAGACCTGTCACACAGACTGCAGAGACAGCAGTGAAAAGATGATCAAAATAAGTCGCTCGTGAGCTTTCAACTTGGACAAAGGGCAAGCTCAAAAGAAGAGAGCCTAGTAAAATGACCAAGGCAAAACTCAAAAAAATACGACGGGCTGGCGATAAACGAGATAAGCCTAGCTCTATTTTTTCCTTAGATAATTTGAATAACATGTTTCCATTGTACCATAAAACAGAAGAAATATCTCAAATAGGAATGGACAAAACATCGCGTACGCTTATCCTAAAAAAGAGGTTATCCAAACTCGTCCATTTCTAGAAACGTCTAAAAACTACCGACTTCCTATTTTATTCGGCAAAAAATAATCATCAATCAAGCTTTTAAAGTTCTCCTTCACTAAGATAAGAAACTGCCGAGAAAAGCGACTAAAGTTGCACAACACTTGCTAAACTCAGTTCTAACGCCTTCTCAAAAGCTTCCGAGCCCCAGTCACGACTATCGTACTGGTCCAAGTCTGCTAAGGAATCAGCTGTAAACAACAACTCTCCCCAGAGAATCCCACGCAGTTGTGCTACTGCCGCAAGCGCAGCACACTCCATCTCCACAACAGCACAGCCTTCCTCCTTGCGATAAGCCACCTTTTCAGCCGTTTCTCGGTAAAAACCGTCTGTCGTCCAGGTCATGACTTCTTCATAGGAAATCCCTCTGGCTTCCAACACTCGCTCAATAGCAGCAATAGCCTCTGGCTGCATTTCCATATAACGAGAAGGTGCCACATAGTGATAACTAGCTCCTTCATCTCGCAGAGCGCGAACAGGGACTAGAAAGGCATTTTCCTCTATATCGGCTAGCACACCACAGGTACCTGTGGAAATAATCTGCTCCACACCATAGCCAATCAACCAATCCATAAACTGAGCTGCTGGAGCTGAACCGACAGGAGCCTGAGCCAGACAGACCTCCTTGCCCTTGTAGTTCACGACATAGATTGGATAAGTCTTGGTGGCTGAAACGAATTCGCCGACACAGTCCGCCCCTACTTCCCTCGCATAGCGGTCAATTTCTTCACCTAAAAAAGCATAGACACACTTCTTTGGTAAGTGCAAATCCAGCCCCTCGTGATCAGGCATGATGACTGCCTGAGGATTGTCATCAAACTCTAAAATGGGAATTGCATGTTTCTGAATCATAGCCTGCCTCCTCTAATTTTGTACTATTGTATCAAAAATTGACGGAGTGTCAAGGAGGAAGCTGATGAACTGAGGAAAAGCTAATACTAGAATAAAAACCACTTTCTACAATTGATGCTCTGATTTTCATCACATCCTGTCTATCGAGCTAAGCAAATACGAGTCACAATTCCATCTGAGTCTGTGATTTCCAATTGGCTCGATGTCATCCATTTGATTGGTACGTCAACTTCTTGTGCTCGTTGGGCAATCGTTAACAGTTCTTCTTTATGTGCGACTTCGATGACATAGTAGGCTAAACCTGGTAAGCCTTGCTTACGCGAATCCAGACCTTTTCCTCCCCATTCGTTAACTGCTAAATGATGATGGTAATCTCCAGCCGCAATCCAACTAGCGCTAGGCACACTGAATTTATCCTCTAGCCCTAACACCTTTTGATAAAACTGGCTGGACTTTCGACTATCCTTGACGGAAAGATGAATATGCCCCATTCTCGTACCTTCTGTCAAGATAAAGGGCTCTACTCTTTCCCCCAACTCATAAATGTCCTGCGCCGCAAGAGCCTCCGTCACTCCGATAATGCGTCCATCTTCTCGAATATCCCATGTGGAAACCGGCTTATCTCGATAGAGTTCAATTCCATTTCCCTCCAAATCTTCCAAGTAAATAGCTTCACTGTAACCATGGTCTGCACCGCCGACAAGAGGAATTTGTAAATCTGTCAGGTGTTTCAAGACATCAGCCAAAGCCTTGCGTGTGGGCAAGAGAATGGCCAAATGGTAAAGACCATAATGTTCCCTCACTTCTCCGCTCTCTTGTGCTTGAATCAGCTGTACCAAGACTTTTCCACCAAGACCTAGAATGGACTCTGTCTCAGTTTGAGATAAGATTTCTAAACCAATAACTTGCTGATAAAAGGCTGTTTGACTGGCCAAATCCTTTACATTTAAAACTGTCTCTGCCAAATAAATGTGACTCTTGTATTCATAGGTCATAAATGGTTCTCTTTTCTCGTTGTAATTATTACAACTATTGTATAATTTCCATCAAGAAAGTCAAGCCAGATAACTCAAAAATAACACCATTTCAGGATAATATAAAGTAAATCATTTCATAATAAAACGCATATTATCAAACTTTTCATCACCTGACAATATGCGTTATTTTAATTTTAAAGACTTTTTGACCAGCTTTTTTATTTCACAACAAGCTCATAGCGTGTCTTGCTTGTAAAGGTTTGACCTGCTTTGAGAATGACTTGGTCTTTGAGGTCACTGTGGATGGCATCTGGTAAGGCCTGCGCTTCAAGGGCAATCCCATTGTGCTGAATCATTGGTTTGCCAGCCACAAGTACACTCTCATCCACAAAGTTTGCTGTGTAGACTACAAAGCAAGGAGCCACTGTTTTGAAGAGTAGGAAACGACCTGAGTTTTGGTCATAAAGGAAACCAGCATTGTCATGACCTGCAGGAAGGGCAAATGGATGGTCCAAACCAGACACCAGCTGAATTTGCTCATCTTCTTCTGCAAAAATATCCTTCAACAAAGCACCATTGTAGATGTGTTTAACCACATCACGATTAGCATCTGGAGTTTTGGCCGGAACACCGTCGGGAGCGATTGGGTAAATACCCTCTGTGTTTAGTTGGAAGACATGACGGTCAATTGTCTGCGTAAAATCACCAGACAAATTGAAGTAGCTATGATTGGTTGGATTAACCAGCGTATCCTGATCGGTTGTTACCTTGTAGCTGATTTCATAGGCACCAGTTTCTTCCAAGTGATAACTGATCCAAATCTTGAGATTTCCAGGGAACCCTCCTGTCCCATCTGTACGCTCTGTGTAGAGAGTCAAGCCATGATCGCTTACTTCTTCAACTTCAAACAAGCTGGAATCCCAACCAGTTGAACCACTGTGATTACAGTTGCTAGCATTGTTGACTTCCAGATGATAGGTCTTGCTATTCAGCTCAAAGGTCGCACCTGCAATACGGCCCGCCACAGGCCCTACACTAGCCCCATGCTTGGGACTATTGCCTACATAGCTATCAAAGTCATCAAATCCCAAGATAACATTGGCAAAATGTCCAGCCTTGTCAGGTGTGACATAGCGCAAGATAGTCGCACCATAAGTCATAACCTCAAGCTGGTAGCCACCGTCAGTTTCAAATTGATAGGCCAAGACATCTTGTCCCTCAACATTTCCAAATACACGCTCTGTGTATGCTTTCATTCTGTTCTCCTTTTACTATTTCTCTCAAGCAAACAAACCATAGAAAGCGAATTGACAATCTATGGTTTGCCTGATGATATACAAATCCTCTTGCAAGAATTCATAAATACTGTCTTACTTTTGATATTCGTGGATGATAACACCTTGTACCACACGGTTTACTGTACCAGTAGGAGACGGTGTATCTGGTTTATTTTCTACCTTGAGTGAAGTCAATAGGGCAAAGAGTTGGGCATAAACGATGTAAGGGAAGACACGGTAAATATCATTCAAGACACCGCCACAACCAAGGGCCACTTCTTTGACATTTTCAAGACCAAAGGCTTGATCACTCAAAAGCACAACACGACGAGCAATCTGGTCACCAGCAACTTCACGAACCAAGTCTAAGTCGTACTTGCGAGTGTAGTCTGTCGTTGTACCAAAGACCAAGACAACTGTATCTTCGTTGATAAGTGATTTTGGACCGTGACGGAAGCCAACTGGGCTTTCATACATGGTCGCAACTTGACCAGCAGTTAATTCCAAAATCTTGAGCTGAGCTTCATGAGCAAGTCCAAAGAAAGGACCAGCGCCTAGATAGATGACACGGTTAAAGTCTAAATCAACGAGCTCTTTGACATCTTCTGCCTTGTCTAAAACTTTACGGGCAAGACTAGATACAACTTCAAAACGTTCAGACTTAACAGCAAATTCTGTAGGATCAAAGACCAAGAGAGCTGTCAACATCATAGACGTAAAGCTAGAAGTCATGGCAAATCCAGCATCATTAGAGACAGCTGGTTGCAAGAGCAAGAGATTACGGTCATCACCGTGAGCTTGAAGAGCCAATTTACCATCTGCTGCACAAGTAATCGTCACTTGATAAAGCTCATCCACCAAGGATTTGGCCAAATCAACAGTCGCCACACTTTCAGGCGAGTTCCCACTACGAGCAAAAGACACAAGGACAGTTGCCACATCTTTTTTCAAATAGGTTACTGGATTGGCAACGATATCTGTTGTCGCAATAGCATTGAAATTCCATTTGCGTTCGTCATAGACTTCCTTAAAGTAAGGTAGCAAGGTGTCTCCCACATAAGCAGAAGTCCCAGCACCTGTCAAGATAACCTTAATATAGTCATGTTTATCAGCGATTTCTTGTAGGAAGGCTGCAATTTCTTCACGTTTTGCTTGATAAAATTCAAAAGCTTCTCTCCATACATCAGGTTGTTGGTAGATTTCACGCGTAGTGATTTCTGCACCCAATTCGAGCAAGTCTTCTTTTGTATAATGTAGCATTGAGTTCCTCTTTTTCTATTAAAGATGGGAATGGGAGTAAGCCCCATTCCCATGAATATTCTATATAAAATGCTCTAACGATTTTCACGTTGTCACATCGTATACTCAATGAAAATCAANNGCTCAAAACACCGTTTTGAGGTTGCCGGATAAGACTGACGAAGTCAGCTCAAAACACTGTTTTGAGGTTGTGAATAGAACTGACGAAGTCAGTAACCATACCTACAGAAAGGCGACACTAGTATGCTTTAAAGAGATTTTCGAAGAGTATTATTCATCTTCGTCATCATCGAAGCCCGCTAACAGATCATTGACTTTCACAATGCTTTCTGCAGCACGGCTCTTGTAGTCCGCATCTGCGCCTGTAAGGCTCGCATTGATAAATTCAATCACCATTGGAAGATTCATCCCTGCGTAAAGTTCGATGTCACGACCTTCCATAATCAAACGACTGACCACGTTACAAGGTGTCCCACCGAGAAGATCCGCAAAGACTAGGAAATCATCCAATCCTTCAATAGCAGCTTCAAATTTCGCAGTAAATTCTTCTGGGCCATCTTCTGGAAGAAGAGCTACTGTATAAATATTGTCTTGTGGACCCATAATCATTTCAGTGCTACCTTTAAGTTCTTCACAGAAACGACCATGGCTCACCAAAATTAATGATTGCGTCATAAATTATGCGCCCATTCCAAGTACAAATTTACCAAAGGCAGAAAGAGCCAAAGCAAGTACGATAATAATACCGATAGCTTTAGTAGAGTTCATACCTTTCTTACCAAGCAACCAGAAGATAAAGGCAGTAAAGATTGCTGGAAGCAAGCGTGGGAAGATTTGGTTCAAGATGTCTTGGAAGTCAATCATCTTCTCACCGATTGCCCATTTGTAAGAAATTTCAAAGTTGATCATTGTTGCTACAAGAGCACCCATCATGAAGACACCAAGTACAGATGCAGCGTCAATCAAAGCTGTCAAGGTACTTTGCATGTTGTTGATAAGGTTAACCCCTTCTTTGTAGGCAAATTCCAACTGTTTCCAACGGAAGATATCATACGCTACTGCAACTGCAATCCAAAGGAAGATACCCCAAGGTTGACCACCGATAGCCATAGTTGCTGCGATAGATCCCATGATAGCAGGTACAAGTGAACCAAAGATTGTATCTCCAAGAGGAGCGAATGGTCCCATCAAACCTGTCTTGATACCATTAACGGCATCTTTTGAACCTACACCATCTTTTTCTTCCATGGCAAGATCAAAACCAGCGATGATGGTGTGGAAGAATGGTGAAGTATTGAAGAATTGAGTATGAACTTTCATCATTTCTTTCAATTCAGGAGTTCCATCCCCATACATTTTACGCAATTGAGGCAAAATCATGTAAAGGTAACCAGAAGCTTGCATACGTTCGTAGTTCCAACCTAATTGGAAAGTAAACAAGCTACGTTTATTGATTTGATTAAAATCTTCTTTTGTAAGTTTGTAATTAGAATTCGTCATCTTCGATTTCCCCACTTTCTGATGGTGTAGAAGGTGCTGCTACAGCTACTTTTTGGCTATTTTTGAAGTGAAGCACTGCAAGGAAGATACCTACGATAGAGATACCAATCATAGACAAACCTTTGAAGTTGTTCACGAAACCAATTTTTTCAGCAACTTCAGCAGGTAGAGTACCTACGATACCAGCAACAGCGCCACCAAGACCTGTTACATATGAGTAAAGAACAGTCAACATAGCTGTCAAACCAAATCCCATTGCAAGGTAGTGAAGGTTACGTTTAACTGGAAGGTAACGAAGCAAGATTGCAAATCCAAGACCTGGAAGCATGCGTCCTGCAAGTGTCAAACCATCTGCAACCCATTGGTATTTTGTAACGAAATCTACTACGTGTTGTACAAATTCACCACCAAAAGCAAGCGCAAAGAAGACTGGAAGGGCACGAGATAAAGCCCAAGGAATCGCACCAAGCAAGTAGTTGCGTTCAATACCTTTATAGTCAAAGCGTTCGATTGCAGCATCCACACGGTGAGCAAAGAAAGTAGTTGTCATACGTCCAAGAACGTCGAAGTATGTCAAGAGAGTTGCTACTGGCACAGCGATTGTTGTAATCGCAAGTGCTGTATCAATTCCTTGTGAAACAGAGAAGGCTGTCGCAAGAACTGCACCAGAAGTTGCATCGATACGAGAGGCACCACCGAAGGTACCAACCCCAAGAACAAACAATTGCAAGTTACCACCGATAAGCAGACCAGTAGTCACATCTCCCATGATTAAACCAGTAATGAAACCAGCAAATACAGGGGAACCTGCAGATGAAACGATCGTCAACTCATCACAGATTTGATAAGCTGAGTACAAAGTGAGAAGTAAAATTTGCCACCATTGTATCATAACAATGACCTCCTAAAAATTTTTTTCCTATTTTAATAAGCTCAAAAAGTCTGAAACTGGATCATTTGGAACCATTTGAGCAGTAAGTTTAACACCTTTTTCTGCCAGTTTGTGGAAATCTTCCACATCCTTGTCTACTACGTTGATAGAACGTGTAATGGCGCGAGTTTCTGGTGTTTGAGACATATTCCCAACATTAAGGGTTTCAAGTGGTACACCTGCTTCTACCAAACCAAGGAAGCGGTCTGGTTTACGAGCCACGATAAAGAGACGTTGGCTATCGTACTTACCAGCAAGAATATTGGCTGCCGCTTTTTCAATTGGCAAAATACTCAATTTCACACCTGGTGGTGTCGCAAGTTTCAAACCACTCTTTTCAATATCGTTGTTGACAACTTCGTCGTCTACAACCATAATGCGTGAAACATTTAGTTTTCCAGCCCAAAGATTGGCTACTTGTCCGTGGATCAAACGTCCATCGATACGGCATCCTACAATTGTCATAAGTTTTCCCCCTTTATGTGTTTTAGTGTAGGTTTACGAGTTAAATGAATCTCTTCTTTATATTCACCTTCTGTTTCAAAGATGATGATGCGGTTATCACCTTCCTTGAGATAGCTATGAGGGATATAAAGCGAGAGGGTCGGGCCGACGTTCCAAAAACGTCCTAGATTCTGCCCATTGACAAAGGCAACTCCCTTACCAAACTCAGACAAGTCTAGGTAAGTATCTTTTGGCTCTTGGACTGTAAAGTCATAAGCGTAAAAGGCTGGTTGCCCTTGAGTCCATCCTTTTGAAAAATCAATTTTCTCAGGATTATCTAGTGGGAGTGGATAGTGTTTCCAGTTTAGTAAGAAATGCAAATCCTTACAAACCCCTGTCCGAATTCCCTTACGTTGCGTATCCGCTAAGAACTTATGCCCATAGTTGACACGCCCCATATTTTCTATCAAGATATCAATCCTAGACAGCGCTTTCTTTTCGCCTTGATAGAAAATATCTTCCCCAATCTCTGTCTGATATTGGGTTTTAATCCACTGACCATCGACATACAGCTGAGCCCTATCTCGACCATCAATGATACGAAGTCTTTCTTCTTCTGCATCCCAGTTTGTTTCTGTTCGATAGAGTAGATAGCCATAGCTTTGTCCCAACTCCTCCATCTTTTTAGGATAGAGACTTTCTATCGGACTTGACAAGCTATCTAAGGTTTCAAACAAGGAAACTTTTTCAACTAGTGGAATAGCATCCAACTCCATACTCTCTTTGTAGAGTGGTTCTAACTGCGGATACTCTGGAAAATGTGTCGCCATCATCTTCTTGACTGCCAGATATTTGGCAGTTGGATTTCCTTCTTCATCCAGAAGGGCATCGTAATCATAAGACGTAACTTGTGGCAGGTCCAAAGTTCCTCGAGCCGAGCAACCATTCATGAAGCCAAAGTTTGTACCACCGTGGAACATGTAAAGATTGATAGAGCCTTGTTCCAAAACCTCTCGAACTGCATCTGCCAATTCCTTAGGATCCCGTGTGATAATCGGTTCTTTCCAACGATTGAACCAGCCATCCCAGAACTCCATACACATGAGTGGCCATTTCTTACCATGCTCATCAAAGAATTCCTGCATCTGTGAAAAGTTGTAAGGTGCCTTAGAACCAAAGTTTCCTGTTACAAAGAGGTCATCTTCGATTAAGGTTCCAGCTTTTAGAGTAGCTCTCCATGGACCATCTGATGTAAAGAGAGGACAGGTTATGCCACGCTCTTCCATCAGCTGTCGAATGGCTCTCAGATAAGCCTTATCTTCGCCATAAGAACCATACTCATTTTCAACTTGCATCATGAGGATATTGCCACCCTCGTCCAACAAATGTGGCAACAATTGTGACAAGAGCTGGTCATAGTAGCGACCGACAGCCTCAATATAGGCTGGATCTGATGAACGAATCCTCATATCCTTGGTTAAGAGCCAGGCTGGTAAACCACCGAATTCCCACTCCGCACAGATGAATGGTGACGGACGAACGATAGCGTAAAGACCCAAGTCTTGCGCTGTCTGAAGAAACCGCTCCAAATCCAGAGCTCCTTCAAAGTGAAACTCACCCTCACGAGGCTCGTGTAAATTCCAAGCAACATAAGTCTCTACTGTATTAAAACCAAGAGCCTTCAAGTTATAGAGCGAATGATACCAATCTTCTGGAGGAACCCTAAAATAATGAATGGCCCCAGATAAAATCTTAAATGATTTTCCATCGAGATAGAAATCATCTCGTATCTCAAATCGTGTCATAAAACTACCTTCTGACCGCGAAAGTTTGCGCTTTCATTTGTTGTTATAGTCATTATAAACCAATCTGTTTGAATTGTCAATAGAAATTGTAGGGATATTTACTGCAATTTTACTATTATACACACGTTCAATTAGTTTCAAACATTTTCAGACCCATTTCAAACACTCTTTAAATTCGGAATAGAGAACCTAAAATAATTTTGCACAAAATACATTTATAAAATACGTACAATGCCTATGTAACTTAATTTTTTAATCTGTTATCTAATTTTTTATTCAAAAGACTACTATTTTTTTCGCTTTTATGGTAAAATTTTCTATGGAGAAGGAAAATAGAGGTAAAAATATGGCAATTCCCAAATATCAATACATAAAAGACGAATTAAAAAATAAAATCATCTCTGGGCAGTTTAGCAGTGGAGATAAATTTTACACTGAAGCAGAGCTCATTTCAATGTACGATGTCAGCTCTATCACAGTTGTCCGCGCCTTAAACGACCTTGCTAAAGATGGCTATATTGTCCGCCAACAAGGAAAAGGAACCTTCGTTTCACGTGCACGCAAACACAAGCTTGTAGAGTTTTCAGATATTGAACTCTTTAATGCTAAAGATGATAAGGTAACTGTTCTTTCAATTGAACGCGGAAACAAGCTCGTTTACTTGGAAAAATTGGGTCTACGTGGCGATCAGTTCTACTACAAGATTGAACGTATCCGCGAATCAAACGGTGTCGTTTATATCTACCATACATCCTACATCCCAGAACAATATATCAACGCAAATTATCCAAACCTTGAATACTATAGTTCTATCTATAACCGTTTCAAGTTAGACTACCACATTCACATGAATGATGAACACTTTGAAGAAATCAATGAAATAGTCTTTCCAACTCCAGAACATGCGGCTTCAGTCCTCGGAGTCGATGAACAATTCCCTACTGTCCTACAAACTAAAATCACCAAACTCGAATCAACTGGCCAAGTTTTAGAATACAGTGAAACTTACAAACGATCTGATTACTACAAGATTAAATTCATCTCATGTGACCGTGATCACTAAGAAGAAAGCCTGAGCCTAATCGCTCGGGCTTTTTCTATGCTTATTATACCACACCAAAAAGGTAGCGCTTACCTATTTTTGGAAGATTCTATAATTTGTGGAATATTTTATAGAAATAGAACCAAAAATTATACTAGATATATATACATATTTTTTCTGACCAATCTGAAATCTTAAGTTTAAATTTTATATTTTTTTATACTTATTATAGTTTTTTGTCATCTCCTCTTGACTCTCGTTAATATAAGAAATAAAATAAAGGCGTTGATTTATATAATCGCTATCAATATAACAATGCAATCAGGAGGTTTTGCAATGAAACATGAAAAACAACAGCGTTTTTCTATTCGTAAATACGCTGTAGGAGCAGCTTCTGTTCTAATTGGATTTGCCTTCCAAGCACAGGCTGTTGCAGCCGATGGAGTTACTCCTATTACAGAAAACCAACCGACCATCCATACGGTTTCTGATTCCCCTCAATCATCCGAAAATCGTACTGAGGAAAAACCTAAAGCAGAGCTTCAACCAGAAGCTCCAAAAACTGTAGAAACAGAAACTCCAGCTACTGATAAGGTAGCTAGTCTTCCAAAAACAGAAGAAAAACCACAAGAGGAAGTTAGTTCAACTCCTAGTGATAAAGAAGAAGTGGTAACTCCAACTTCTGTTGAAAAAGAAGCTGCCGATAAAAAGACAGAGGAAGCTAGCCCTAAAAAGGAAGAAGCGAAAGAGGTTGATTCTAAAGAGTCAAATACAGACAAGACTGATAAGTCAGAAGCTGACAAGGAAAAATCAGCTAAAAAAGATGAAACGAAAGCTGAGGCTGACAAACCAGCAACAGAGGCAGGAAAGGAACGTACTGCAACTGAAAATGAAAAATTAGCTAAACGAAAAATCGTTTCAATTGATGCCGGACGTAAATATTTCTCACCTGAGCAGCTCAAAGAAATTATCGACAAAGCTAAAGAATATGGTTACACAGATCTTCATCTCTTGGTAGGTAACGATGGCCTCCGTTTCATGTTGGATGATATGTCTATGAAAGTGGGCGATAAAACCTACTCTAGTGATGATGTCAAACGCGCCATTGAAAATGGAACAAATGCTTATTACGATGATCCAAATGGTAACCATCTCACTGAAAGTCAGATGACAGATTTGATTAATTATGCCAAAGATAAAGGAATTGGAGTAATTCCAACTGTCAATAGTCCTGGACATATGGATGCTATTCTCCATGCTATGAAAGAACTTGGCATTGAAAATCCTAACTTTGATTATTTTGGTAAAAAATCGGAACGAACTGTTGACTTAAATAATAAACAAGCAGTCGATTTTACAAAAACTTTGATTGACAAATACGCTAACTACTTCTCTAACAAATCTGAAATTTTCAATATTGGACTAGATGAATATGCCAATGATGCGACAGATGCTAAAGGTTGGAGTGTGCTTCAAGCTGATAAATATTATCCAAATGAAGGTTACCCTGAAAAAGGATATGAAAAATTCATCTCTTACGCTAATGACCTCGCTCGTATTGTAAAATCTCACGGTCTCAAACCAATGGCCTTTAACGACGGTATCTACTACAATAGCGACACAAGCTTTGGTAGTTTTGACAAAGACATCATCGTTTCTATGTGGACTGGTGGTTGGGGGGGCTACGATGTCGCTTCTTCTAAACTACTAGCTGAAAAAGGTCACCAAATCCTTAATACCAATGATGCTTGGTACTACGTTCTTGGACGAAACGCTGATGGCCAAGGTTGGTACAATCTCGATCAGGGGCTCAATGGTATTAAAAACACACCAATCACTTCTGTACCAAAAACAGAAGGAGCTGATGTCCCAATCATCGGTGGTATGGTAGCTGCTTGGGCCGATACCCCATCTGCACGTTATTCTCCATCTCGCCTCTTCAAACTCATGCGTCATTTTGCAAATGCCAACGCTGAATACTTCGCAGCCAACTACCAACCTGCAGAAAAAGCACTAGAAACTATACCAAAAGACTCTAACCGCTATACTGCTGAAAGTTTTGCTGCTGTCAAAGAAGCTGAAAAAGCCATCCGTTCACTCGATAGCAACCTCAGTCGTGCTCAACAGGATACGATTGATCAAGCCATCGCAAGCCTTCAAGATGCTATTAAAAACTTGGCTTTAACTCCAGAAGCACAAAAAGAAGAGGATGCTAAACGCGAACTTGAAAAACTTAATAAGAATAAAGTCATTTCCATCGATGCAGGTCGCAAATACTTCTCTCTAGATCAACTCAAACGCATCGTAGACAAGGCAAGTGAGCTCGGCTACTCAGATGCCCACCTCCTTCTAGGAAATGATGGCCTTCGCTTCCTACTCGATGATATGACCATTACTGCCAACGGAAAAACCTATGCTAGTGATGACGTTAAAAAAGCTATTATCGAAGGAACTAAAGCTTACTACGACGATCCAAACGGTACTGCACTGACACAGGAAGAAGTGACAGAGCTTGCTAAATATGCTAAGGAAAAAGGTATTGGTCTGATTCCAGCTATCAATAGTCCAGGACATATGGATGCTATGCTGGTTGCCATGGAAAAACTTGGCATCGCGAATCCTCAAGCAAACTTTGATAAAGTTTCAAAAACCACGATGGACCTTGAAAATCAAGAAGCACTTAACTTTACCAAAGCCCTTATCGGTAAGTATATGGATTACTTTGCTGATAAATCAAAGATTTTCAACTTTGGTACTGACGAATACGCCAACGATGCGACTAGTGCCCAAGGCTGGTACTACCTCAAGTGGTATCAACTCTATGGCAAATTTGCCGAATATGCCAACACCCTCGCAGCTATGGCCAAAGAAAGAGGGCTTCAACCAATGGCCTTCAACGATGGCTTCTACTATGAAGACAAGGACGATGTTCAGTTTGACAAAGATGTCTTGATTTCTTACTGGTCTAAAGGCTGGTGGGGATACAACCTCGCATCACCTCAATACCTAGCAAGCAAGGGTTATAAGTTCTTGAATACCAACGGTGACTGGTATTATGTTATAGGCAATCACAAACAAGATGAAGCTTACCCTCTTTCAAAAGCAGTTGAAAATTCTGGTAAAGTTCCATTCAATCAACTAGCTTCTACCAAATATCCTGAAGTAGATCTTCCAACAGTCGGAAGTATGCTTTCAATCTGGGCAGATAGACCAAGCGCTGAATACAAGGAAGAGGAAATCTTTGAACTCATGACTGCCTTTGCAGACCACAACAAAGACTACTTCCGTGCTAATTATAATGCTCTCCGCGAAGAATTAGCTAAAATTCCTACAAACTTAGAAGGATATAGTAAAGAAAGTCTTGAGACCCTTGACGCAGCTAAAACAGCTCTAAATTACAACCTCAACCGTAATAAACAAGCTGAGCTTGACACACTTGTAGCCAACCTAAAAGCCGCTCTTCAAGGCCTCAAACCAGCTGCAACTCATTCAGGAAGCCTAGATGAAAATGAAGTGGCTGCCAATGTTGAAACCAGACCAGAACTCATCACAAGAACTGAAGAAATTCCATTTGAAGTTATCAAGAAAGAAAATCCTAACCTCCCAGCTGGTCAGGAAAATATTATCACAGCAGGAGTCAAAGGTGAACGAACTCATTACATCTCTGTACTCACTGAAAATGGTAAAACAACAGAAACAGTCCTTGATAGCCAGGTAACCAAAGAAGTTATAAACCAAGTGGTTGAAGTTGGCGCTCCTGTAACTCACAAGGGTGATGAAAGTGGTCTTGCACCAACTACTGAGGTAAAACCTAGACTGGATATCCAAGAAGAAGAAATTCCATTTACCACAGTGACTCGTGAAAATCCACTCTTACTCAAAGGAAAAACACAAGTCATTACTAAGGGTGTCAATGGACATCGTAGCAACTTCTACTCTGTGAGCACTTCTGCCGATGGTAAGGAAGTGAAAACACTCGTAAATAGTGTCGTAGCACAGGAAGCCGTTACTCAAATAGTCGAAGTCGGAACTATGGTAACACATGTAGGCGATGAAAACGGACAAGCCGCTATTGCTGAAGAAAAACCAAAACTAGAAATCCTAAGCCAACCAGCTCCATCAACTGCTCCTGCTGAGGAAAGCAAAGCTCTTCCTCAAGATCCAGCTCCTGTGGTAATAGAGAAAAAACTTCCTGAAACAGGAACTCACGATTCTGCAGGACTAGTAGTCGCAGGACTCATGGCCACACTAGCAGCCTATGGACTCACTAAAAGAAAAGAAGACTAAGTCTTTTCGATAAAAAATAAACAGCGAGATTGAAGCTCGCTGTTTATTTTTTAATTAATCACCTAGTCCAAGACGTTCAAAGATATCATCCACTCGTTTGGTGTAATAAACTGGGTTGAAGATTTCATCGATTTCTTCTTGTGTGAGACGTGATGTTACTTCTGAATCTGCCTCAAGAAGTGGTTTAAAGTCTACTTGGTTGTCCCAAGAGTAGGCTGTTTTTGGTTGCACCAAGTCATAGGCTTGCTCACGGGTCATGCCTTTTTCAATCAATGTCAACATAGCCCGTTGGCTAAAGATAAGACCAAAAGTCGAGTTCATGTTGCGGATCATATTTTCTGGGAAAACTGTCAAGTTCTTGACGATATTTCCAAAACGGTTGAGCATGTAGTCAATCAAAATGGTCGTATCTGGTGTAATGATACGCTCAGCTGATGAGTGGGAAATGTCACGTTCATGCCAGAGAGCGACATTCTCATAAGCCGTAATCATGTGACCACGGATAACACGCGCCAAACCTGTCATGTTTTCAGAACCGATTGGGTTGCGTTTGTGAGGCATTGCAGATGAACCTTTTTGCCCTTTAGCAAAGAATTCTTCCACTTCGCGTTGTTCAGATTTTTGCAAACCACGAATCTCAGTCGCCATACGTTCGATTGAAGTCGCAATGCTGGCAAGAACTGCAAAGTACTCAGCGTGAAGGTCACGAGGAAGGACTTGTGTAGAGATTTCTTGAGCACGGATACCAAGCTTGTTGCAGACATACTCCTCTACAAATGGTGGGATATTGGCAAAGTTCCCAACCGCACCAGAAATCTTACCAGCTTCTACACCAGCAGCCGCATGCTCGAAACGCTCGATATTGCGCTTCATTTCGCTGTACCAAGTCGCCAATTTAAGACCAAAGGTTGTCGGCTCAGCATGCACACCGTGGGTACGCCCCATCATGATGGTGAACTTGTGCTCCTTGGCCTTGTCAGCGATGATATTAGTGAAGTTTTCAAGGTCACGACGGATGATGTCGTTGGCCTGCTTGTAGAGGTAACCATAGGCCGTGTCCACCACGTCAGTAGAAGTCAAGCCATAGTGAACCCACTTGCGCTCTTCACCAAGAGTCTCAGAAACCGCACGCGTGAAAGCCACCACATCGTGGCGCGTCTCCTGCTCAATTTCCAAAATACGGTCGATGTCAAAGTCCGCCTTCTTGCGAATCAAAGCCACATCTTCCTTAGGGATTTCCCCCAACTCAGCCCATGCCTCGTCAGAGAGGATTTCCACCTCAAGCCAAGCACGGTATTTATTTTCTTCACTCCAAATATTCGCCATCTCAGGGCGAGAGTAACGGTTGATCATGTTGTTCATTTTTCCTTTCTTCTTAAGCTGTTGGGAATAAGCTATCTAGGTAAAGCAAGATTTCTACTCAAACTCCTCTTTTCCAATAAACACAGACGGGTAATGATCTAGTATATTCAAATCCGTATCCAGCGGTACATCATAGATAGCTAAATAATTTTCGGGGTATTGTGCAGCTAGTTCTTCATATTTAGCTTGTACCTTATCTTGGTCAGCACTGGCATACAAGACTTCGACAACTGCTCCAGTCTTATCCTTTTCAATAAATGTATTAACGATAATTTGTATCATGAACTTGTCCTAAAAATCAATCCCTTCCCCAAACTCTTCCACACTATCCGGTACATCACTAAACAAAGTCACATGTCCCATCTTACGATTATGCTTTGCTTCTATTTTACCATACATGTGGAGATGGGCGCTTGGATTTTCTGTGACATATTTTTTAGCGACCTCAACATGCTGGCCGAGAACGTTAAGCATGACGGCAGGCGCATGTAGTTTTATGGCTGGCAATGGTGCTCCGAGAACACCGAGAATATGGGTGTCAAACTGAGAGAAATCACAGGCTTCAATAGAGTAATGGCCTGAGTTGTGTGGTCGTGGAGCAATCTCATTGACAATGATGTCATCAGCTGTCGCAAACATTTCCACACAGAGAGTTCCAGACAAGTTGAGTTGTTCTGCGATTCGCACTGCCATAGCTTTAGCCTTGTCTGCTAGACTTTCAGAAATGCGGGCTGGTACGATGGTCTTAGACAGGATATTGTTGCGGTGGATATTTTCCTGAACTGGGAAAAACGTCACCTCCTTGCCATTTCCTGACACGATGACAGAAATCTCAAGGTCAAAGTTGACAAATTCTTCCAAGACGCAGTCTGCTGAGTCTGCTAGCGCATAGGCTGCTTCCAAGTCTGCTTCTGAACGAATAACCTTTTGTCCATGACCATCGTAGCCACCAGTCGCAGTCTTGAGGACATAGTTTTTCGACAAGTCGATATCTGCCAAGTCTAGGCTAGAAGTCACGACCTTGTAGGGTGCCACAGTGACTTGAGCCTTGTTTGACAAAAAGTCCTTTTCAAAAATACGATTTTGCGAAATGCGGAGCAGATCTGTTCCTTGAGGGAGTTGTCCATCCTTGATAACGGCATCCAAACCGTCAGCGTCGACATTTTCAAACTCGTAAGTGAGGACATCGCAACGGTCTGCCAACTGACGGAGGGCGTCCACATCGTTATAAGGTGCCACAATGATTTCCGCCACGCGAGAGGCCGGGCAATCCGCCGCAGGATCCAGCGCGATAACCTTGTGCCCCATGTAGATAGCAGAAATGGCCATCATCTGACCCAGTTGACCGCCACCGATAATTCCGATTGTTTTAGATGAGCTCATTGGTAGACTCCTCTGCGATTTTTCCTTGTTCTTCTGCAAAATCTGCCAAAGCCGTCGCGATAGCTTGATCCTCTACTGAAAGAAGACGGAGGGCAAAGAGAGCTGCGTTAGTCGCTCCAGCTTCACCGATAGCCATGGTCGCAACAGGCACCCCACCCGGCATCTGAACGATAGAATAGAGTGAATCCACTCCACTAAGAGCACGAGACTTGACTGGCACACCAATGACTGGAAGGGTTGTTTTGGCAGCTACCATGCCTGGCAAATGCGCTGCGCCACCAGCACCTGCGATGATGACCTTGATGCCACGGCTACGAGCTTCTTCGGCATGTCTGAACATGAGGTCTGGTGTGCGGTGGGCAGAGACAACCTTCTTCTCGTAGGCTACACCGAAGCGGTCTAGGACTTCTGCTGTTTTTTGCATGGTTACCCAGTCGGATTTTGAGCCCATGATGATGGAAATAATTGGTTTAGTCATAATTTTTCCTTTTTTCTTCTTTTTTGATAATGGTCTTAGGTGGTGGGGACGGAAGCAAACCTTCGGTTTCATTCCTAAACTTTGAGCCTAAGGTCTCAAAGTTTCCCCCTGACCAGAACATTCACTGTTCTGGTCTTTTCACCACGACGACCATTATCGTGTTTGGCGACTACGGCGCGTTATTCTTATATCTTTACTTAATTGCCTTGCTTCCGATATCTGTTCGGTAGAAGAGTCCTTCTATTTTTTGTTGGGATAGTTCTTGGTAGATGCTGGCTTGGGCTTCTTTGACGGTGGCTGCTGTGGTAACGAGCATATAAACTCGTCCGCCGTTTGAGATCAGTGCTCTGCTATTTTCCGCAAACTTAGCCCCTGCATAGTAGGTGATGACATCGCCTTCTGTCTTGGCTGGCAACTCAACGCCCCTTTCATAGTCTAGCGGGTAGCCCTTGGATGCGACAACCACACCCAGAGTCACACCCTTGTCCGTCCACATGATATTTGGCTCCTTGCTATCCAGGATATCTGTGATATTTTGAGCAAAGTCAGAGGTCAAGCGAGGCAAGATAATCTGAGTTTCTGGATCTCCGAACCGAGCGTTGAACTCAATGACTTTGGGTCCATCAGCTGTCAGGATAAGCCCTGCGTAAAGAACTCCCAGATAAGGGCGACCTTCTTTAATCATCCCTTCTAGAACTGGCTTGACAATGGTGTCAACCGCTGTATCAACTACACTCTGTGGTAAGTGTGGAACTGGCGCATAGGCACCCATACCACCCGTGTTAGGCCCTTTGTCGCCATCGTAGGCACGTTTGTGGTCCTGAGCCGTTGGCATGATGTAGAACTTATCACCATTGACAAAGGCAAAGAGTGAAAATTCCTCTCCTTCAAGGAATTCCTCAATAACCACGCGCGCACCTGAGTCACCAAATTTATTGTCCAAAAGCATCTCATGAGCGGCTTCGACCGCTTGCTCAACCGTCTCAGCAACGACGACACCCTTCCCAAGCGCCAAGCCATCCGCCTTGACTACGATAGGCGCACCCTGCTTTTCGATATAGGCCTTTGCTTCCTCGAAATCTGAAAATGTGCCATAGGCTGCTGTCGAAACACCATATTTGACCATGATTTCCTTGGCAAAATCCTTGGACCACTCCAGCTCCGCTGCAGCCCTAGTCGGACCAAAGGCCTTAAGCCCAGCTTGGTTAAAATCATCCACGATACCAGCAGCAAGGGCATCATCTGGACCGATAAAGGTCCAAGCAACATCATTGGCCTTTGCGAAGTCAATCAATTTAGAATGTTCGGAAATAGAGATATTTACCAATTCCAAACCATCCAGAGTCATCCCATCATTCCCAGGAGCTACAAAGACTTTTTCCACGTCTTTTGATTCAAATAACTTTTTAGCAATCGCATGCTCACGACCACCAGAACCGACAACAAGCAGTTTCATTCCTCAACCTCTTTTGCGAATTATTTACCAACATTATATCAAAAAAGTTCGTTTTAATCTTGTTTCAGTTAGCATTTTAAGCCAAAAAAGGAAAGAAACTGTTTTCTTCCCTTTTATCTTCTTAATGTCTAAAATGTCTCACACCTGTAAAGACCATAGTCAAGCCGTATTTATCCGCTGCTTCGATGGATTCTTGGTCACGGACAGAGCCACCGGGCTGGATGATGGCCTTAATTCCTGCTTTGGCGATTTCTTCCACGTTATCCGCAAATGGGAAGAAGGCATCTGAAGCAAGGACCGCCCCGTCCAGACGATCTTTGGCTTGGTCAATGGCAAGGCGAACAGAAGCCACACGGTTGGTTTGACCTGGACCAACACCAAGTGTCATGTGGTCGTTGGTCACGATAATACCATTTGATTTGACGTACTTGATAGCCTTCCAAGCGAACTCAAGAGCAGTCGCTTCTGTCTCGGTTGGCTGACGTTTGGTCACCACTTGCCAGTCAGCTGGGCTTTCCTTGACCACGTCTTGATTTTGCACGAGAAGTCCACCGACTAGACCTGTGTATTCTGCTTCCACTTCGCTAGCCTCTTGAGCATCAAATGGCAAGGCAAGGATGCGCAAGTTTTTCTTTTTGTTGGTCAAAATGGCTAGCGCTTCATCCGTATAGCTTGGTGCGATGATGATCTCGAGGAAAACGCCGTGCATCTTCTCAGCAGTCACATCATCCACCTCACGGTTAAGGACGACAATTCCACCAAAGATAGACACTGGGTCAGACTCATAAGCGTAGGCCCAAGCAGTCTCAATGTCATCAGCCTGACCGATACCGCATGGATTCATGTGTTTGAGAGCCACAACGGTTGGACGATCTTTGAAGTCACGGATGATACGAATGGCAGCATCCGCATCACGGATATTGTTAAAAGACAATTCCTTACCGTTGAGCTGTTTAGCGGATGCAATCGAGTAATCTGTCGGCAAAGCTTTTTGATAGAAATCGGCATCTTGTTGAGGATTTTCACCGTAACGCATTGGTTGCTTGAGGTCATAAGTCAAAGTGAGTTTTTCAGGCTTGCTTTCACCCACTTGAGCTGTGAAGTATTCTGCAATCAAGGCGTCATAAGCCGCTGTGTGACGAAATACTTTGGCTGCTAAACGTTGGCGAGTTTCATAAGAGGTTTCGCCGTTTGCTGCCAATTCATCCAAAACCACAGCGTAGTCAGCAGGATCTACCACAACTGTAACACTGGCATGATTTTTCGCTGCTGAACGAAGCATAGATGGCCCACCAATATCGATATTTTCAACTGCATCAGCATAAGTCACATCTGGTTTAAGGATAGTTTCCTTAAATGGGTAAAGGTTGACCACCACAAGGTCAATGAGCTCAATCTTGTTGTCCTTAGCCGCTTCCAAGTGGCTATCCAAGTCACGACGAGCGAGAAGCCCTCCGTGGATATTTGGGTGGAGGGTCTTCACACGACCGTCCATCATTTCTGGGAAACCAGTCACATCATCGATAGCAATGGTATCCACCCCAGCATTATCAAGGGCAACCTTAGTTCCACCTGTCGAGATAATCTCCCAACCAAGTTTTTTAAGTTCTTGGGCAAATTCAACAATGCCCGCTTTGTCTGAGACGCTGATTAAAGCTTTTTTCGTCATTCTATTCCTCTTTCTTTAGGTCCAAGCGCATAGCGACTTCGTTATTTTCTTCTATAAATCCTGTTTCCTGAAAACCCAAACTAGTCAACAGGTGCTTCATTTTTTCATTTCCAACCACATAATCTGCGATAATATGATTGCAAGTGCTATCCATCTGAGCCTCTTTGATTAGAACTTCCAAGGCTTTTCGACCATAACCTCTTCCTTGGTACTGCTGACCAATCATTATCCGCCAGATAAAGTATTCTGCTTCATCCTTGTCTATTTCCAGCAGGAGAAAGCCAACCACTTGCTTATCCCAATAGATTGCCCTCGGAAACACATCTTCATTTTCCCGGTAGAGCCATGCGTCAGCTAAAGAGCGTACATTTGGAGCCACAAAACGTGCTCGTTCATCAGCTTCAGATATTTTCAAATCCAGCACTGCCTGAAAACTGCTCTCATCTACTAATTTTATCTCAATCATTTTTTCTCCTTTTGAATAAATAGGGTTTTGAGTTGATTAAAGACTAATCCAACTCATATAAAAGGTAGTTATCAAAATTTATGATTCCTTTGAGATAATCTCGGTCTGCTTTAGACAACTCAAATTCTGGAAAAGTCGCAATTAAACTGGACAAATAAAAATAATTCGGGTGCCTACGATAAGAAAAACCCGCTTGACCGAATCTCCCTTGACAGAAATCATAGGCAAGTTTTAATTCTTGACTTGTGACACCATCTAAAATTTTATCTAACTCTGAAAGCTGACTTTTATCAGTATTTTCTATCATAGCTTTCACTGTATTTACTAAAACAAAAAGAAAATCATTAGTATTATCCAGTAGGGTTGGTCTGTTAGATAACTTATTCTTTAACTCCATATAGTAGTGATCAATATTCATTTCTTCCTCTCCACTCCCAAACTATCCAGCACCTCCGGATACAACTTGTACTCTGCCTCATGAATGCGAGTTTCAAAACTGTCAATCGTATCATCAGCTAGTCGTGGCACACGCACTTGTTTGATAACCTTTCCTGTATCCACACCTGAATCCACCCAATGAATGGTCACGCCGCTCTCAGCAACGCCAGCATTCCAAGCATCCTCAATCCCATGAGCTCCTGGAAATTCTGGCAAGTAGGCTGGATGAATGTTGATAATCCGACCTTCATAAGTCGCCAATAAGGTTGGCCCAACAATTTTCATGTAGCCTGCTAGACAAACCAAGTCAATCTGGTGCTCTTCCAAGAGTTCGACAATGGCTGCTTCGTAGTCTGCCTTGCTCTCAAACTCCTTGAGTTCAAAAGCATAGGACAGAACGCCGAGCTTGTCTGCACGTTCGAGCACATAGGCGTCACGATGGTCTGAAAAGACAAACTCTACTGGAAATTGTTCCGCTATCACCTGAAAATTTGAGCCATTACCAGAGGCAAAAACCGCTATTTTTTTCATTTGATGATGACACTTTCGTTTTCTTTCTTGACGATACGACCGATTTCATAGACTGGTTCATCCAACAATTCCTTGACACGACTTACATTTTCAGGGCTAACTGCCAGCATAAGCCCCACACCCATATTGAAGATTTCAAACATTTCTTCATGTTTGATTTTACCATATTTTTCAAGAGCTTTGAAAATAGGAAGCACTGGAACTTTGCTTTCCTCAATCTCAGCAGCCAAGTCAGCTGCAAACATGCGAGGGACATTTTCGATAAAGCCACCACCAGTGATGTGGGCAATGCCGTTGACCAACCCTTCCTTGATGAGTGGTAAGACAGCCTTGACATAGATACGAGTCGGCTCAAGAAGAACTTCCTTAAGTTTCTTACCTTCCAATTCTGGCAAGATTTCCTCACCTGTATAGTCAGCAAAGACACGACGAACGAGAGAGTAACCATTGGAATGAATCCCACTTGAAGCAAGTCCAAGAAGAACATCTCCCTCTGCCACTTTTGAACCGTCAATGATTTGAGATTTTTCAGCCACACCGACCGCAAAACCAGCCAAATCATAGTCATCTTCGCCATACATGCCAGGCATTTCAGCTGTTTCCCCACCGATAAGGGCAGCGCCTGCCTGCACACAGCCCTCTGCCACACCAGCAACAACTTGTTCTAGCTTAGCTGGTTCATTCTTCCCTGTTGCTACATAGTCAAGGAAATAGAGGGGCTCCGCACCTGCAGCAATGATATCATTGACACACATGGCCACACAGTCCTGACCGATGGTATCGTGCTTGTCGTACTTGATGGCAAGCATGAGCTTGGTTCCGACACCGTCAGTCCCTGAAATCAAGACGGGCTCTTTGACCCCAGTCTTTGAAAGGTCAAACATGCCACCGAAACCACCAAGAGCTCCCATGACACCTGCACGCTCCGTACGAGCCACGTGCTTTTTAATCCGTTCAACAACTTCATAACCCGCTTCAACATCCACACCAGATTGAGCGTACGCATTTTTATTTGCCATTTTATTTTTCCTTTTCTTTTTTTGGGAAAGACTGCGACGTATTTTTAGATAAACAATTATTTTATCTAAAAATACTAGTCAGGGCTCTAGCTTTGATCCTATAAGACAAAGCGTCTACTGACAAATGCTTTAGCTTTTAGTCAATAGTGAGACGTGAAGTATAAGCATTCTTATTTGTCATTTTTATATTCCTTTTCTTTAATGGAGGATCTATTGTCTATTTGTAAAAACTGGTCTTTTCTTCCAAACTTCTACGATAGTCTTCTTCGTAGTCATAGAGAGGCGTTGGGTAATCACCATCAAAATAAGCGACACAGAGACCACCATTTGGCGCATCCGTTTCAATACCAATTGAATCAATCAACCCCTCAACGGAAAGGTAGGTCAGACTGTCCGCACCAATGATTTGGCGAGTTTCTTCGACCGTATGATTGGCCGCAATTAGCTCCTGACGGGTCTGGATATCAATCCCGTAGAAACATGGATAAGCTAGCGCTGGACTACCAATAGCAACGTGAACCTCAGTTGCACCCGCTTCTTTCAAGAGCTGAACGATCCGACGAGAGGTTGTTCCACGTACAATAGAGTCATCAATCATAACCACACGCTTGCCTTTTACAACACCAGAAACAGCAGATAGTTTCATCCGCACCCCTTGCTCCCGCAATTCTTGAGTCGGTTGGATAAAGGTACGTTGGGTGTATTGGTTCTTGATAAGTCCCATTTCATTTGGCAGACCAGATTCTTCCGCAAATCCCATAGCCGCGCTAAGGGAAGAATTGGGCACACCGACCACAATATCTGCTTCATGCTTGAATTCACGCGCCAATTGAGCACCCATACGTTTACGTGCCGTATGAACATTGACACCATGAATGTTAGAATCAGGGCGAGCAAAATAGATATACTCCATAGAACAGATTGCTAACTGAGTATCATCTGTATAGCTATCATACTGGATGCCCTTGTCATCAATGATCACAATCTCACCTGGCTTCAAATCACGAATCCATTCAGCACCAATAACCTCAAAAGCACAGGTTTCAGAGGAAACCACCACCGCTCCGTTGGCCATTTTCCCGATAGAAAGTGGACGGAAACCATTGGGGTCAAGAGCCGCAATCAACTTGTCCTCAAACAGCAAGATATAGGCAAAACCACCTTTGACAAGGCTGAGCGCTTCCTTGATTTTGCCCATCAGGCTAGGATTATGACTGCGACGAATGAGGTGAGCCAAGATTTCAGAGTCCGAAGTCGCACTGAAAATCGCTCCTCTATCTTCCAATTCTTTCTTGAGAGAGGCAGCATTGGTCAAGTTTCCATTATGAGCCAAACCAAACTGCATATCGTGAAAACGGAAGAGGAAAGGCTGGATATTATCTACAGAAGCTTCGCCAGCAGTCGCGTAACGCACATGCCCAATCGCACCAGTTCCCGTCAATTTATCCAAATTAGCAGGATTTCTGAAGACTTCTGATAAAAGTCCCATGTCACGATGGCGCTTCAATTGTCCCTGATCGTTGGAGAGGATTCCTGCCCCCTCCTGACCACGGTGCTGAAGACTATGGAGACCAAAATAGGTCAATTTAGCAGCATCTGGATGTCCCCAAATACCGAAAACACCACATTCTTCATTAAGAGATTTTACTTCGTATGTCATTTTATATACCTAATTTTCATTTGTGTATCATCAAGAGCTAGATTTACCTGACTTTTACATTACTGATACTATCTATTAGAAAATCTGCAAGTCTTATTTTCCAGTAAAGTATTTAACCGCTGACGCGAAGAGGTGCTGGTCTTTATTTCCTGGTATGTTTTGGAAAAGACCGTCTTCATAACGTTCTGAGTGTCCCATCTTACCGATGATTTGGCCGTTCTTGCTGGTAATTCCTTCGATGGCATGGACAGAACCATTCGGATTGTACTTAGAGTCCATACTTGGTTTTCCATCAAAGTCAACGTATTGGCTAAAGATTTGACCATTGTCACGGAGCTCCGCAAATTCCTCAGCCGTCACGACAAATTTCCCTTCACCGTGTGAAACAGGAATGGCGTGGATGTCACCCACTTGCACCCCAGTCAACCATGGTGAGTTGGTATTGGCAATCCGAGTTTCCACCATCTTGGCCACGTGTTGATTGGCATCATTGTAGAAGAGGGTTGGACTAGTACTATTAGCATCCTCGAAATTCCCGTATGGAAGAAGACCTGATTTGACCAAAGCCTGGAATCCATTACAGATACCGATAATCAAGCCACCACGGGCGATAAAGCTATCAATAGCTGCACGCACTTTTTCATTAAGCAAGATGTTGACGATAAACTTAGCTGAACCATCTGGCTCGTCCGCAGCTGAGAAACCACCTGCAAAGAAGAGAATGTTAGCCTTACCGATGTTGTCAACCATGGTTTCAACTGACTTGACAATGGCTTCTTCATTAAGTGTCACGAATGGCACCAAGTTAACCTCTGCGCCTTCTTTTTCAAATGCCTTGGCTGAGTCATATTCTGAGTTGGTTCCCGGGAATACTGGGATATAGACCACCGGTTTTTCAACCTTTTCTTTTGCTTTAATCACAACATCTGATACCACAGCTGGTACTTCAGCCAGTTCTTTGGCTTGAGCAAATTCTGTTGGGTAAACTTCTTCCAATTTGCCTTGGAAGGCACTGTCAAGTTTGTGTCCATCTAGCTTCACACCATTGACAGTTAGTGTAAAGTCTGCACTTGTTTGTCCAATCTTCTCCAATCCAACGATTTCTTCAGGAGATGTGAAGACAAAGCCGCCTAATTGAGCTGTCAAAGCTGTTTTAAGTTCAGGCAAGGTCACCTCTGCACCAATATAGTTTCCAAAGGTAGCAAGAGCCAAACTTTCAACTACACCACCGTATTTGACAGCTGATGCAGACGTCACTTTATGGTCAGCTTGGCTTGCTTCAAACTGAGCAAAATTTTTCTTAATCAAGTCAAAATCAATCTCTGCAGAGAGGGCTTGACCTGGGATGTAGTAGATATTTTCCCCAACATCTTTAAATTCTGGAGAGAGCACCTTACGGCTATCTGCCGTCGTCACCCCAAATGCAACCAAGGTTGGCGGAACGGTCAATTCTTCAAAGGTACCAGACATGGAGTCCTTCCCACCGATAGATGGCAAGCCAAGTTGAATCTGAGCTTCAATAGAGCCTAGAAGGGCGGCTACTGGCTGACCAAAACGCTCTGCTTGCTTGTCCATCCGCTCGAAATATTCTTGGTAAGAGAAACGAGCCTTAGACCATTTGGCACCAGCAGCCACCAAACGAGCAGTTGCTTCGATAACCGCATAAGCAGCACCGTGGTATGGAGACCATTCAGCAATATAAGGATTAAACCCTTGAGCCATGACAGACGCAGTATGAGTCACACCGTGTTGAACTGGCAATTTCTGCACAGATGCCTCAGTTGGTGTAAGTTGGTAACGACCACCAAGTGGGTGATTAACCGTTGAGCGTCCAACAGAGCAGTCAAAGACAGTCTGTAATCCTTTTTGACTTGCATGGTTGAGGTCAGATAGAACCGTAAGGGTATCTGATTCCAGTGTGTCAGCGCTTGTTGTGCGTTCTTCTGGGAGTTTGACATCCTTATCTACAACCTTTGCATCAACGACCACGCGCACACCATTGGTATCAAGGAAACGGCGTTCCAAGTCGACAATGGTTTCACCATTCCAGTGCATGACAAGATTTGGTTTTTCCGTCACTGTCGCCACCACAACAGCGTCAATATTTTCTTTGTTACATTCAGCAACGAAGGCATCTACATCCTCAGGACGAACCACGACTGCCATCCGTTCTTGAGATTCAGAGATGGCAATTTCGGTACCATTCAATCCTTGGTATTTAAGAGGCACCTTATTAAGGTCGATTTCAAGACCGTCTGCCAATTCACCGATAGCTACACAGACACCACCAGCACCAAAGTCATTAGACTTCTTGATAAGACGAGTGACATCGCCATTACGGAACAGACGTTGAATCTTGCGTTCTTCGATGGCATTCCCTTTTTGAACCTCAGCACCAGCAGTCTCTACAGACTCAACCGTTTGAACTTTAGAAGAACCTGTCGCACCACCGACACCGTCACGTCCAGTCTTACCACCGAGGAGGATAATGACATCGCCCGCTTCCGGTTTTTCACGGACAACATTGCCCTTGGGAGCCGCACCAACAACGGCACCAAGTTCCATACGTTTAGCAACGAAACCTGGGTGGAAATATTCACGAACGTAGGTTGTTGCAAGCCCAATCTGGTTACCGTATGAAGAATAACCATGAGCCGCTGTTTTAGAAATGACTTGTTGTGGCAGTTTCCCAGCGCGAGTTTCTGAAATCGGTGCTGTAATATCACCAGCACCTGAGATCCGCATGGCTTGGTAAACATATGAGCGACCTGACAATGGGTCACGAATGGCTCCACCGATACAGGTAGCAGCCCCACCAAATGGCTCAATTTCCGTTGGGTGGTTGTGAGTTTCATTCTTGAACATTAGGAGCCATGGTTCTTTCACACCATCAACGTCCACTTCGATTTCTACTGAGCAAGCATTGATTTCATCTGACACTTCCATGTCGTCCAAACGTCCATTGGCACGCTCATAACGACCGAAAATAGTTGCCATATCCATCAAGGTTTGCGGTTTTTCCGTACGTCCCAACTCATCACGCATAGCGATATATTTGTCATAGGTTGACTGCAATTGCTTTTGGAATTTAGAAGCTGAGAAATCAATCTGTTTCAACTCTGTCTCAAAAGTCGTGTGACGGCAGTGGTCAGACCAGTAAGTATCCAAAACCTTGAGTTCTGTTTCCGTCGGCACGCGCCCGATTGACTTAAAGTAGTCTTGGATAAAGAGCAAATCATCCACTTCCATGGCCATCCCTTGCTCGGCCTTGTAGCGAGCAAAGTCTTCTGCCCTATAGCTTTCAAAGAAAGTCAATTTAGGAATGGTCTTGTCTGACTCAGAAAATTCCTGCTTGGCAATCCCTGTCGTGATGTCCTTGAAACGAGAATCAACTGGGTTGAGCAAGTAGTTCTTGACCGCTTCCAACTCAGTCGCATCAATATCCTTATTGACCAAATACAATTGTGCTGTATTGACCGTTACATCACTCGAACTTCCCAGCAAAAGCAAGGCTTCTTGCGAAGAAGCTGCACGCTGGTCAAACTGCCCTGGCAGGCTTTCAATGGCAAAGAAAGCATAATTAGCAAGATCCGCCTGCACAGATACTTCATCTAAAACATGGTCGGTCACCTGCTCAGAGAAGATGTGCTTCTCTGCAGGTGCAAACAAGTCCTCCGCCAAATCAAAGACATCATAGACTTGCACAATACGAATACTTTTCAAGCTTGAAAGTCCCAAGTTATGCTGGAGTTCTCTCACCAAACTCTCTGACTTGACCTGAAAATCAGCCTTTTTTTCAACAAAAATACGTTTATCCATCAATCCTTATTCCTTTATTTCAGCTCTTGCAATGTTCCCAACGACCTTGAGGTTGTTATTTCAATTCCTGCAACTTTTCCCAAACAATCTCATAAACGTCTGTTAGCTCTCCTAATCCCCTACGGAGTGAAAAGGTCTGGGGGACCTTTTCAGCCTGAGTCCTTTTAGTTGAGAGACGAAGGTTTTCCGTTGCAAACAGATTATTTCAAACCTTGCAACTTCTCCCAAACAACTTCATAAACGTCGGTTAGTTCTCCCAATCCTCTACGGAAAACATCCTTATCCATGTGGTTGCCATCCGCATCCCACAAGCGGCAGTTATCTGGTGAAAATTCATCTGATAAGATAATCTTGCCATCCTTGTCAAAACCGAACTCTAGCTTAAAGTCAATCAACTTAAGTCCAATCTCAGCAAACCAGACCTTCAAAAGTTCATTGATACGACGCGTTTCTTCCTTCAAGTAGGCGATTTGCTGGTCATCCGCAATCTGTAGGAATTTCACATGTTCGTCATTGATAAACGGGTCATCCAAATCATCATTTTTATAGTAAAATTCGACAATCGGAGTCTCAAATGCGATTCCTTCGTCTACACCAAAACGTTTTGAAAAGGAACCAGCCGTGTAGTTTCGGAGCACGACTTCCAAAGGAATAATCTTAACCTTTTTATTGAGTTGCTCCGTGTCTGAAAGCTTCTCCACAAAGTGAGTCGCTACACCAGCTGCATTTAACTTCTCAAAAATAAAAGATGAAATCTGATTATTCAAGACTCCCTTACCTGCAATCTGCTCCTTCTTGACACCATTGAAAGCAGTCGCCTGGTCCTTGTAAGTTGAAATAATAAGATTTTCATCCTCTGTTGTATAGATATCTTTAGCTTTTCCCGAATAGATCAATTGTTTTGACATTTTAAAGTTCGCCTTTCGTATTACTTGAGCACATTCTACCATAAAAAACCAAAAAATACAAGAATTTAACCGAATAAATAGCGTAGTGACGTCAAAAATCATAAAGAAAAAACTGCAAGAAACATCTTTCTCACAGTTTTAAAATCATTTAACTCTAAAAACACGAACATTACTCTTTGTTCAAAAATTGATCCAAATAATAACGCAGATAACTTTTCTTGCCCGTAATCATCTGCAGGCGACCTTCCACCCCATATCGAAGTTTTTCAGCCTGCTCCGAAGTTAGATTAGTCTCCGCCTCGATTTTAAAGAAATTCCCTTTCTCAGTCTTAGTAGCTGTCGCATCAATACTTGTAATAGTAGAATCTAGGAAAAATTGATTCTTGGCATCATGAGTCGTAGTATAGCGAACAGAATCACCGACCTTGATCCTTGCTACATCTTTCGAACTGAGATAAGCTGTAAGTTTGGCTTTCCCTTCTTTTTCCAAGGACGGATAGAGTTGGGCTAGTAAGGCACCTTCTGCTACCATGGTAGAATCACTGGTCTCAGGATTGAGATGAAGTACCCCATCCTCACTCGCCGTAATTTTCCCCTTGTCTAAAAGATTTCCCTGTACCTTCTTACCTGACTCTGCTTCCAAGATTTTCTGGTCTAGAAGGGTCAATTCCTGACCAACCTTTGCCAAGTGTTGGGATTTGAGAGACTCCAATTGACTGCTTAAACCAGACGCGTAGGCTTGCTGGGTACCTGAACCTGCATACTGAACACGGTAAGTAGCAAGACTAGATTCTAACTGAGAAAGTTGCGCTTCAACCTGCGCAACAGCCTGAGCTTTAGCTTGCGGATTTTCCTCACCCTGAGACTTGTAGGACTGGTAGAGAGAGTAGGCTAGATTCTGACTGGCCAAGGAAGCACCTGTTTCAATAGCTGACTTAGCTGTCTGGTAATCGCGAATTTTAGCCTCTGTTTGACTGATGAGGTTCCCGATTTCAGCTTGGGTTTGGCTAGCTGTTGCATTCTGGGACGCGATGGTCTCATTTTGTTGCGATGTACTAGCCCTAAGACTACCTGCTTGGCTGATGTAGTCGCGAAAGGTGGCTTGGTAGCCAAATTTATCCTCCTCTGGAAAGTGGTTCTCCCCTTCTTGCAGGCTCTTTTGCAGATACTCCAATTGCTTTTTTTGATCCTTGAGCATGTCCAACTGACTGGCATAGGACTCCGCTTGGACACCCTCTGCCCCTTCTTGATATTGAACCAACAGTTCTCCCTTTTTAACCAGCTTATTTTCTTCCAAATGATTGACAAGAATACGATTGTTGCTAGTTGACTGGATATTTGCAAGGATACGACTAGGCTCGACAGTAGCTCTAGTAGACAAACTCATCTCCTTCTCTGCAAATGTTGCAAATCCAAGTAAAAACACAAGCAGAAGGGACATGGGGACAATCACCCGACTGGAAAAATTATGGTAACGACGATTATAAAACTCCGCACTTTCTAAAAATTCTGGTTTCATCCTCTCCTCTTTCTAGCTATTCACCAAATGGGCGTAAAAGCCACCCTGTGCAAGCAAATCAGCATGCTTTCCTTCTTCAACAATCTTGCCCTGATCCAAGACAACAACCTTCTCTGTCCGCTCAGCAATGGTCAAGCGGTGAGCAATGAAAATCAAGGTCTTGTCTAAAGCCATGAGATTATCGACAATTCGCTTCTCAGTCAAGATATCCAGACTGCTAGTTGCCTCATCCAAAATCAAGACCGGCGCATCTGTCAAGAGAGCACGCGCCAGAGCAATTCTCTGACGTTGACCACCTGAGATCCCTGCCCCATCCGAAGTCAATTCTGTCTGGTAATTCAGTGGCATGCGCTCAATATCCTCCCGAATCTCTGCCAATTCGACCGCCCGTAAGATATCCTCTTGAGTCGTCCCCTCCTTGGCTCCCAAAAGAAGATTCTCCAAAATCGTTCCGTTAAAGACATAGGGCTGTTGAGGCAGATAGTTGATGTACTGGCGCAGAGCCTTTTTGTCAATCTGATTGAGATTGACACCACCCAGACTAATCTCTCCCTGACTTGGATCATAAAAATTAACCATCATCTTGGCCAAAGTCGTCTTACCTGACCCCGAAATCCCCACAAAAGCTACCTTAGAACCTTGTGGAATGGTCAAATTGATGTCCGATAAGACATCTCGACCATAGCCATACTTGTAATGAACCTGCTTGAAGGACATCTCTCCCTTCATCAAGCTCAAATCCTCGACCGTTTTCTTCTCCTCAAACTCAGAAGCTACCAGATAAACCTCATTCAGACGGTTATTGGCAACCTGCGCTGTCTGAAGCTTGGTTTGCAGATTGATGATGTTTTCCAAAGGATTGGTAAAGTAAACAAGCAAGGTATTATAGGTAATCAACTGCCCCAAACTCATCTTGCCATCCATGACCAGAACAGCTCCCATCCAGAGAATGCCGACATTGAGTAAGAGATGGGCAACTTTTTTCAGAGCCTTTTGCTGACTCTCTGCCCGACTATAGGTAAAGGATTTTTTCAGATAATCCACAAATTCCTTGTCAATCTTTTGGTAACGCTGACTCTCACTGGTCAAAGACTTGATAGTCTCAATACCGTTGATGTCCTCAATGATAGAAGAAGACAGAACCGCATTGGCTTCCATGGTATCACGATTCATCTTTTCAAAAGGCTTCATAAAGGCAAAGATAATCACTGTATAGACAGGAAGTGCCAATAAAGTCATGAAAAAGAGATTGGTATTTTGTGAAAATAAAACAAGAGAAATAATGACAACCGTTGACACATCTAGGAAAATCGAAAGGATTGTCGAAGCCAGTGCATCGATGATACTGTTAGCATCCGTGAAACGAGACACGATTTCCCCTGTCCTGCGTGTCGCAAAGAAGGACATGGGCAAGTGAAAAACATGCTTGATATAGGACAAAATCACATCAATCGACAAGCGTTGCCCCAAAACAAGTAAGAGATACTCCTGAGCGTAAGACAAAATCTGCTGGAGAATATAGACGATAACCAGCCCAATAGAAATAATCCCAAGCGTCGAACGCATCTGATCTGGCACATAGGTATCAATGATAGACTGCAGATAATAAGAACCCACAATGTTAATCAAGGTTACCAAGAGTGTTGCCAAAACGATATTGGCAATCAAGCCACGCTGCTTCACTAATATAGGGATAAAAGAGAGCAGACCATTCTTTTGATCCTTATGAGGCTTGTAGTCTGGACTAGGTGCCATAAAAAGAGTCACTCCTGTCCATTCTTCCGCAAAACGCTCACGTGGCAGTTTGGTCAATTTCACCCCAGGATCTGGATCGGCAATATGAATGCTATCCTTATCCTGCCCAGTCACCACATAGTAGTGGAGCAATTTTCCTTCCTTAAGCACATGGGCAACAAAAGGAAAAGTCAAATCTGGCAAGTCAAAAAGCGTCATATCCGCCTTAATTGCTCGCGTCTCAAAACCAATCTCCTCTGCCACCTTGACCAAGCCTAAAGCCGTCGTCCCATCCATGGTCGTCTTGGCCAATTCTCGCAAGTGAGCCAAAGAATAGTAACTACCATAGTAGCCAAAAACCATGGCTAATGAAGCTACACCGCAGTCCATCTGATCCACCTGCGGACGATAGTGACGTTTCCCAAATTTCATCTTCATCTCCTTTTTCCTAATACTCAATGAAAATC